>JAZQSR010000116.1:0-1204 GCA_045630225.1 Treponema sp.
CTCATCCCCCTCGATGCCTCTTTGCACCGCGAAGAGGCTACAGACCATATACATTTTAGGTTTCTATTAGGGGCCAGGGACAAGTTCGGCCATTTCATGCCGAACCAGAACCAGGCCCTAGAAACCATGGGATTCCAGCCAGACCCCAGTAAGCCACGAGGCAGATACAACAATCCATTGGTGTCTTTTACGGATGAACTGCGGGAGACCTTCTATCTGGCCTGTGAGCGCAGAGGGGTAGAGATTGACAGGGAGGTAACCAGCGGCTCCAGGAGACAGCTGGAACTGCTAGACCAGAAGCGCAAAGGTCTGGAGCGGGAGCTTGCTGCTACCGAGCAGCAGAAGCAAGCCACCCAGGAGGCTGCCCAGAGGGCCAAGAAGTCCCTGGACACTCTGGAAGCTAAGCAGATGCTGATGGAAATGGAGGTGGAGGAGCAACAGCACAAGGCTGCTGAAGCCGCCCAGACCGCCGAGGAAGCTAGGCAAGCAGCAGAGCGGGCCATCCAGAGCAAGGCTGAAGCAGAGGCCAACGAGGCAGCTATAAAGGCCCAGGCACGATACGAGGCCGAGGTTGCCGTGCGGGAGCTTCAGGCCCAGCTATGGGAAAAGGACAGTATCATCCATGCGTTACAGGCAGAAACAGAGAAATTAAGGACAAAAATATCCAAATTACGGGAGTATCTTCAAGAAAAGAAGATTTTAGAGAACTTCTTGGCCTGGGTAACAGGTGACGACTTGCGGTCCAGCAGGGACACCAGGGAGCGATAACGCAAAAGAGGCACCGACACAGACTGTCGGTGGCTTTAACCTTTCATCATACATACATATTTGTTCGATAATTTCATAGTTCGTTCTCCTGGCCCCTTTCGGGGTACCAATAAGATAGACTACAGAAAATCAGCTTGCCATGGCCCACCATTTGTAAACGGTGGGCTTGGTCAAGCCTGTGTCACGGATGCAGTCGGCCTTGCTGCCTCCTGGGTGGGCCTTTCTCCACTCCAGCACGATGGTTTGCTTGTCGGGTCGGCCTGTGATAGCTCCATTGGCCCGCATGGTCTGAAGGGCCCGCTCTCGGTTTGCCTTGCAAGGATTCTCCATCACCTTGCCCTGGGCAGCACGTATACTCTCGGCTCGGAGGTGGTCTTGCTGGCTCCGATGGTTGCGCTTGGTCTGGCCTATGTCTATGCCCGTCAGCTTCTGGATA
>JAZQSR010000117.1:0-15880 GCA_045630225.1 Treponema sp.
GTTCTTCAGCCACTTGTTTGCTTATATCCAATACATTCAAAGAAAACTCCTCCCTTAAAATCAATATTTCATTCTACCATATTTTTTCACTTTTATTTTCAAAAACAAGACAAATTCTCTCACTGCAAGTCTATAATAATAAAGGGAGAGAAAAACCCTGCTTTACGGTTATGGGAATTTGGGGTATACTGAACTAATATAATCTTGTTTGGGAGGAAGCTATGGCTTTGCGTGCTGTTGATATAATCATGAAAAAGCGGGGAAATCCCTTGGAGCCTCAGGGGCAGGAACTGAACCAGCAGGAGCTGGAATTTCTTATCAAGGGCTATGTAGAAGGAAGCATTCCCGACTACCAGATTTCCGCTTGGCTTATGGCCGTGTACTTCAACGGCATGACCTTTCCAGAAACAGCCAACCTCACCAGTATCATGCTTCATTCTGGCCAGGTGATGAACCACCACAATACTGGAATTCCAGGTCTTGTAGGCCCCTTTGTGGACAAGCACTCCACTGGTGGCGTGGGAGACAAGCTTTCCCTTCCCCTGGCCCCCATCGTAGCAGCCTGTGGACAGCAGGACTCCCGTTTCCAAGTGCAGGTTCCCATGATGAGCGGTCGTGCCCTCGGCCACACTGGCGGTACCCTAGACAAGCTTGAATCCATCGAAGGCTACCGAGTCGGCTTACAGGTAGAAGAATTCCAAAAGCTTATTGCCCGCACAGGATTTGCCATGACTGGCCAGACAAAGGATGTGGTTCCTGCTGACCGCCTCCTTTACGCCCTGCGAGATGTTACTGCCACCGTGGAATCCATTCCTCTCATTACCGCTAGCATCCTTTCCAAGAAGGTGGCAGAGGGCTCCGATGGCCTTGTGTTCGACGTAAAATATGGCTCTGGGGCCTTCATGAAAACAAAGGAAGATGCCCAAGCTCTGGCAGAAAGCCTTGTGGGCACTGCAAAGGCCATGGGTAAGAAGGCCACAGCCCTTATTACCAACATGGAATCCCCCTTGGGCAAGAAGATTGGCAATTTCTTGGAGATTGAAGAAACCATCGAATGTCTCCAAGGTACAGGTCCTGCCGATGTTATGGACTTGACCTATGCCTTGGCGGTGGAAATGCTCATGCTGGCACAGGAGTTGAATCCTGCCGTTACCAATCCTGCCACCAAAGAAGAAGCCTTGGCAGCCTGCAAGGCAGTTGTTGCCTCTGGCCAAGCCCTTAAGGTATTCCTGCAAAATGTACAGGATCAAGGTGGCAACCCAGAAAAGCTTATGGAGCAGGTGGGGAAACGACGTAGTCCCTTCTCCGCTCAAGTTTGTGCCACCCAAGATGGCTTCCTAAACCTTCATGCCTTTAAGCTGGGCTTGGCAGGAGTTCATCTCGGAGTTGGTCGCAACAAAACAGAAGATGCAGTTTGTCCCGATGCTGGCATGATTCTCCACAAGGTTCAGGGAGAAAAGGTGGCTGCTGGAGACCTGATTATTGAAGTATTTGGCAAAGACCAAGAGTCCTTAGAGCCAGCCCTTGCCCTGATTCGCCAGGCAATCACCTATTCGGCCAGCCCTATTGCCAGCCAACCATTGATTTACAAGGAAATTCGTTAAAATGATTTGTACAAAGAAAGAAATTGCTCCAGAAATGGTGAGGGAAATCTGCACAAGATTTTCCTGCGATGCCCTCACTGCTTCTATCTTCGCTCGCAGGAACGTCACCACAGGGCCTGACATTCAGTATTTCTTGGAGGACGATTTACGGTATCTTCACAGTCCCTTTCTTCTTTCGGGCATAGAAGATGCAGTAGATAGAATCCTTGCAGCCCGGGAAGAAGGTGAAAAGGTGCTGATTTTTGGAGACCGAGACGTAGACGGCATTACCAGTACCACCGTCCTGTACCGCTGTCTCAAGGATCTGGGCATTGATGTGAGCTGGCGTATTCCCAGCGGGGAGGATACCTATGGCCTTTCCCTCAAGGCTGTGGAAGAATTTGCTGCCAACTACGGTACCTTGATTATCACCGTGGACTGTGGTATTTCCAATAACGTAGAAATTGATCGGGCTGTGGAGCTAGGTATCGATGTTATCGTCACAGACCACCACAATCCACCAGACAATCTGCCCAACGCCACCATTATTGTGGATCCAAAGTTGCCTGAAGAAGAATATCCCTTTCCCCATATTTCAGGCTGTGCAGTGGCCTTTAAGCTAGCCTCTGCCCTTCGTTTTGCCCAGAACGAGCTCTACAAGCAAGAACTTTGCCTGTTGAATGTACGGCCTATCAACGAAGCCTACACCATTGACTGTGTAAAAATGGTGAACATGACAGAAAAAGACCGCCTTACAGAAACCATCACCCCTGGTATGGTTCGTATTGAGGATACTCGCTTGATGCAGTTCCTCCGTGGCCAGCAGATTTTCGTGTGGGATATAGACTTACAAAAAAAACAGCTGGCAAAAATCTTTGGCAATGGCGTTGAGTTCAACATGATGGACTTGCAGCCTGAAATTGCAACTGAAATCCCTTCTGTTCGCAATGCCAGCCTCCTTCGAGTGAAGGAAATGTCAAAAATCCTCCGTTACCAAGAAGGAAGCCCCTCCGAGATGGATGGTTTTTGCAACATCTTCATCACCTACATCCAGAAAAAAACTGCAACCCAAGACCTGCAGAAAAAAACAAATGAAGACTTGCAACTAGTGATGTTGGCAGCCCTTGCCGACATCATGCCCCTCCACAACGAAAACCGTGTTCTAGTTCGTCGTGGTCTGGCTTCCTTAAACAACGAAGAAGCCATTGCGGGGCTCAAAGAACTTTTAGCTCGCCTCAATATGCTGGGAAAACGAATCACCAGCACGGATATTTCCTGGAACGTGGTTCCAGTGCTGAACGCCGCTGGCCGTCTCGGCCGCTCGGAATTGGCGGTGGAGCTCTTTCTGTCTGAAACAAGCCAGCAGCGTGACGCCATTGCAGAGCAAATCATCCAGCTGAACAAGGATCGTCGCCAGCTGGGAACAGATGCTTGGGGCTATGTGGAGCGGCAAGCCTACGAAAACTTTGAAAAATACAACAAGAAGCTGGTGGTGGTAGTAGATCCTCGTATCCACCGAGGTATTTCTGGCATTTTGGCAGCCCAACTAGTCAAGGTGTTTGGTGTTCCCTCCATTGCCATCACCATTTTGGAAGATGGAACAGCCATTGGTTCAGTACGCTCCACTCGGGGCTTTGACGTAACCCCCATGTTGGATAGCTGCGGGGAACTGTTTATCAACCACGGCGGCCACAACTATGCCGCTGGATTCAGCCTAACCAAAGAAAACCTCGACGCCCTTTTGCAACATTTCCTTGAATACACTGCCATCATTGAATTGGAAGACAATCAAGATTCTACCCTGCAGGCCGATGCTGAGATTCCCCACAACTATCTTACTCCCGACCTGTTGAAAATCACTGATTTATTCGAGCCCTTTGGCGAAGGAAATCCCCAGTTGTTGTTTTTCAGTCGGCAGCTAAAAATCATGGCAGCAGATATTATTGGTAAGGGAGAAAAGAAGCATCTAAAGCTCCTTTTAGCAGGAGGAAAACACAAATGGCCAGCCATGTTCTGGAACCAAGCTGAACGGCTTGGCAAGGATTTAGCCCTTGGAGACACCATCGATGTGGTTTATCGTTTGGAACGGAACCTCTTTAACGGCATGGAAACAGCTCAAATGATTGTCCAAGAAGCTGAACGCTCAAGATAATTCCTGACGCTGTATCTTGGTTGTAAATCCCCACTGGAGATAAAGCCAAGATACCTACCCTTTTTACTAGTGTATCCTTTAAAACAAAAAAAACACCTAAACGGTGTTTTTTTTGTTTGGAGGTGGGGGGAATTGAACCCCCGTCCGAATGTGCGAGACAGGAGCCTCTACAGGTTTAGCGATGCGAGGTAGTTGTCGGGATCCGGTAGCAGCATCGCAAGCGTCGGTTCCGTATTCCGATAAAAGTCCCATGGACGTATCGGACACCATCCACAGCAAGCCCTGATTAGCGACGGAAATTTGGCCCGTTCAGAGCGGCACAGTCCAGTTTCCGTGTTCTCGTGCTTACGCAGCGAGAGCAAACTGACGATTATCTTCGGCAGTTATAGTTTTTGTCTGTTCAGAGGACAGGCAACCTCACCTGCAACTCAAGTCCACGTTCACACCCGTCGAAACCGGTGCACCCCCGATATATATCAGGGAAAACCTATACCTTAAATATATTCAAATCATATATAAATGTCAAGAAAATGATTCTGCAGATTCAATGTTTTATCCACAGAATCAATCCATTACACTTTGAACTTATCCAACTCCTTACTAATATCCATAATAGAGCGACGATTTTCATTGGATAGGGATGACAAGGCCGAAGCTATAGCACGAACTCGAATCGTATTTTCCTTCATCATGTCCATATTTCCCTTCATAGAAATAGCAGATTCCCGCAAAGCTGCAATTTCTTGCTGAATAGAAGCATTTTCCATGGCCATTGCCTCAGAGGTAGTCTTTGTTTTCATTGTAGCTTCCATCACAGCCCCTATTACAGAACGCATCTGATTAGAACCAGAGACCTGTTCCTGCATAGCTGAAGAAATTTCTTGAACCATCACATTAGTATTCTTGATTCCGTCTGATACAATACCAAAGGCAGACCTCAAATCCTCAGAAAGTTCTGTAATTCCAGCCATAGAATCCAAGATAGTTTTCAACTGAATACCAATAGTACGAGACTGCTTGGAAGCGTTTTCACTGAGCTTACGAATTTCATCTGCAACAACACTAAATCCTTCTCCAGCCTCACCAGCATGAGCTGCTTCAATGGCGGCATTCATGGCCAACAAATTCGTTTGACTTGCAATTGAAGAAATTACTCGGTTTGCTTCCTGCAACATCTGGGATTCAGCAAAAATTTCATTGATACGCAAGGTTACATTTTTTTGGACCTCAACTCCATGTTCTGCACTTTCTTCTAGCTTTCCAAAAGATGTCACCAACTGGCTTACAGCATTGTATACATCTTGAATATTTCTCAGCAATGCTTCAATCACAACGATGGCCTGATCTCCACCTTCACTTTGAATGGCAACCATGCGATTCAGCTCAGAAATTCCTGTGATAATATTATTTACAGATCGAACGGTACCAGTAACATTTGTCATCTGTTCACTGATACTATTATCTACAATCTCCATATTCTCATAGGTGTCATCAACAGAAGAAACTACGTCCATAATACAGTCAGCGGTACGACCACCAGACTCAATCAAGAACAAGTTTGATTTCTTGGTATTCATGATAGCGGATTGCAGACTTTCGAGGAAAAAGTTAAAACTAGCAACAGATTTACCAAACAAGTCCAAAACTGCACCTTTACCAGCCCTCAAACGTTTACTGAGGTTTGCTTCTTCACCATTTAATTCATTGATGGTACTTTCCAACTCACGCAGAGGAATAACAAGGGCCTTGACACAAGCATAAAGCCAAATGAACAAGTTCACTAACAAGAAAATCAAAATACCTTTCAAAGAACCACGGGCAAATTCAAGCCAAGTGTATGGAATATAGAAAACTGCCGTCCAGTTAACTTCTTTGAAGGGCAAAAACATATAAGCACCATAGAGAGTGTTTACGAAGGTTGGTTCTGTAACCGCCAAGTCGTACTCTTCCAACTCAGGAAGAATTGTGGTAATAGGAATCTTATCTGCAAGATTTTCCCCTGTATTGCTTCCTGTCAACTCCAATGAATTGTTGAAAAAATACATCCGGATATTTTCATCTAAGGTTGAGTACATTATATCAATGAAATTTGTAAAGGGAATTCCTGTTCCCACCATACCTACAACCTTTTTTTGATCATTGCGGACAGGAACATTTACCCACAACATAGCCTTACCTAAAGTAGCATTGTAGTTAATATTAAAATTGTATACATCTGTTTCGTAGATAGTAAGGTTATACCAGTAATCATCAGGATTATTGGGATCAACATGATAGGAAAATTTCATGTCAGAATAAAAATCTTTATCTGCTACAGAAAGCCAGAAAACTGTCTTTCCTAAAAAGGAATCCCTAAAACTGGCAAACTCTTCCCAAGCTAATTCTTTTATAATCTCATCAGAGGGATCTTCAAAATGTTTGACTACAACAGGAGATTTAGCAAGCTGCAAGGCCTTGGCAACCTCAGAATCAAAGCCGGCTTTAAATTCCAAAGACTTTAAGGTAGCCACATTCTGAAGCTTTTCATTTGATGTCTTATGAAACTCTGAGCTGGAACACCTACCAATAAATACAAGTGAAACCAACATAAACAATACAAACGCAATCTTAATTTTTGTACCTTTTTTCATATTCTCCCCTTCTCTTGCACAAAATTACCTCCACAAACTGCATTCCTCTCATCTCTATCAATGTCCATGAAAAATAATCTGATTCTATTCATTATAACCTATTACAGTTTTTTTGTCATAGTATTGGGCAAAAAAATATCATTTTTTGAAAACTTTTACTGAAAATCATATTTGCAACTGACAAAAAATTAAAAGAATGATACTATTACTTTCATTATATTTAATGTAGCAAAAGGGGTATACTAGTGGGAAAATTAACCATGGCACAAATAGATGAGGTTACCATTATTTCTGCCAGCAGTGTTGCACGAATCACAGGGGCAGAGAAAGATGGAGCCTTCATTGAAGGAAGAAACGTTAGTCTTACCGCATTTCAAATATGTCGTAATCTCGTAACACAAGAACTTTTTGAATCAGTAATGGGCTATAATCCTGGTACGTCCAATTTTTTGACATCAACTCAAGAAAACGAAGGGTTACTTCCAATCAACAATGTGAGCTGGTATGAGGCCATTGCATTTTGTAATAAATTAAGTCTACAAATGGGATTCCGTCCGTGCTATAAAATTGGAGGAACTGCAGACCCACAGACCTGGGGAGAGATTCCCACCACGACCAACGCCATGTGGAATTCAGTATCTTGGGATACCGATGCAGATGGTTTTAGACTTCCAACTGAGGCAGAGTGGGAATTTACCGCTCGTGGAGGAAATACAACTGCTACTGCGTGGAAATTTCCTTATGCTGGTGGAGACTCAATTGATACAGTAGCATGGTTCAAAGACAATAGTGGCAGCAACATTCATCAAGTAGGATTGAAGCTAAGTACTTCCTCTGGAGTCAACGACATGAGCGGCAATGTCTATGAATGGTGTTGGGACTGGTTTGCTCGTATCACAACAGGAGACCATGTAAATCCTACAGGGCCTGCCAGCGGAACAAACCGAGTACGACGTGGTGGAAGCTGGTTGAATTATGCCAGAAGTTGTAGCGTAACCTATCGCAATTGTGATTCACCTGAAACAATCTACGGAAATATTGGATTCCGTTTAGCCCGTTCTTCTGTTTAATCTTTTGGAGAAAATAAATGGATAAGAGTATTTTTGAAACAGATCACTACAAGGTTTTATTTCGTCCCTGTGGAGATTTACAGACAAATTGTTATATTGTCATCAGCAAAAAAACAGGTTCATCTTTGGTGGTGGATGCAGGGATGGAAGCTGCTTCTTGGGTTACATCCCAAGTACAGGAGCCCATGGCAATTCTCAACACCCACGGCCATTTTGACCATGTGTGGAGCAATGCTGAGCTCAAGAAAGCTTGGCCCAAAACTCCCATTGTCTGTCCCTATGAGGATGTGTTTTTGGCAACCCAAGACAGGTTTATGCAGGGACAGCCCTTGAGTACTGTGGATATTATGGTGGGTGCACCTGAAGGGGCTGAAGTCCAAGCCTTTCAGTCCACCACCAGCAATATTGGCAGAAGAAATCTCTTGCAGTGGGAAGACTTGGTAACGGAATTCGTCTGTTATCCTGGCCATACTCCTGGAAATAGCGTCATCATCCTGTGGCATCAAGATGAGCCAGAGAAAAAGGTTATGTTCAGCGGGGACTTTATCTTCTACCGTTCCATTGGCCGAAGTGACTTTCCCTTTTCTTCCCACAGCGTCATGAAGGCCAGCTTGAAGGAAGTGATGAAGATGGAGGAGGATATGCCAGTCTTCCCTGGCCATGACACCTTCACCCGCCTTTCCGATGAAAAACGCTATATCCCGAGTTGGATAGCTAGTATGTGAGTACGACCAACTTGTTGGATCGCCAGTATGTAAGTACGACCAACTTGTTGGATAGCTAGTATGTAAAAAAACTTGCGGAGAACTTATTCCTCCCCGTATTCTTCCAGTTTACGGTGGAGGGTTTTCCGGCCGATTCCTAAAATATCAGCTGTCTTTGTTTTATTCCCCTGATTAGATGCCAAGTTCTGCTGAATGATGATTTTTTCAGCCTCTGCCATGGTAACTCCCATGGGAACTTGAATCACATTTGATTCTGCCGCCCCACGAACTGTGGGAGGTAAATCTTCCAAGGTGATTTCATTTCCAGAACACATAACCACTGCACTTTCCACGCAATTCCGTAGCTGACGAATGTTTCCTGGCCAGTCGTACTTGTACAGGGCTGAACGGGAGCGGGAATCAAAGCCAGTGATGGACTTGTTGTTTTCCCGATTAAACTCATCTAAAAAAGCGTTGAGCATAAGGGGAATATCGTCCTTGCGGTCTCGTAGCGGCGGCACCTGAATATGAACCACGTTGAGTCGGTAAAACAAGTCTTCTCGGAATCGGCCTTGGGCAATTTCTTCCACCAAGTTCCTGTTGGTGGCGGCAATAACCCGCACATCAACCTCCAGGGTTTCCTCTCCTCCAACCCGCTCAAATCGCTTGTCCTGCAGCACTCGAAGAATCTTTATCTGCACATTCTGATTAATTTCTCCAATTTCATCAAGAAAGATGCTTCCTGTGTTTGCAAGCTCGAATCGACCACGCTTCCGAGATGCAGCTCCCGTAAAGGCACCCTTTTCGTGGCCAAAAAGCTCGCTTTCCAGCAGGGTTTCTGACAGGGCGGCACAATGCACCTTGATAAAGGGATT
Source organism: Treponema sp. (assembly GCA_045630225.1). Classification (GTDB taxonomy): domain Bacteria; phylum Spirochaetota; class Spirochaetia; order Treponematales; family Treponemataceae; genus Treponema_F. Next base: position 9,015 of record JAZQSR010000117.1, read on the forward strand.
GTCCTTTCTGGGAGAAAGATTATGGAGGGCGTTGGCAATGAGCTCCTTTCCCGTGCCGCTTTCCCCAGTAATCAACACAGAAGCCTTTGCGTCAGCTGCCTTCCGCACCATCTGGAAGATACGCTGCATTTCGGTACTTTTTCCAATGATTGACTCAAAGGAGGCTTTCGCATCAAGTTCCTGCTGTAGGGATGAATGGCGAATTTCCAGCTCACGTCCTGCTAAGGCTCGCTTTACAATCAAGGAAAGCCTGTCAAGGCTCAGGGGCTTGGTCAAAAAGTCGTAGGCACCATTTCTCATGGCATCTACAGCAGTATCAATGCTTCCGTGGCCTGTCAGCACGATGACGGGAATGCCGGGGCTTTCTCCACGAACCTTAGCCAGCACTTCTTCTCCAGAAATGCCAGGCATCCGCAAGTCCGTAATCACAAGGTCAATGTCGCCCTTTTCTATAAGAGCAAGTCCTTCAGCACCATTGGCCGCAAGTTTCACAGAATAGCCGTCTAGCTCCAAGGCAGCAGAAAGGCCTTCCCGAATATTCTTTTCGTCATCGATAATCAAAATGGTAAAATTCATGACTTATACTCCAAGAGCCGCTGCTCTAACTGAGGAATGGGCAAACTGATGGTAAACACCGTTCCCTCCCCCACCAAGGACTTTACCTGAATGTCTCCAGAAAATTCTTTGATGATTTTATATACCATGGTAAGGCCAAGACCTGTCCCCGTAGTCTTTGTGGTAAAATATGGCTCAAAAATTCGGGCAGCAGTTTCCTCATTCATACCGCAGCCATTATCCGCCAAGCTCAAGATGAAAAAGTCTGATTTTACTTGGCTGTTTACCCACAAAAACTTGGAATCCTTTTTTCCCTCCCCAGATTCATCACCACCCAAACCAGTAACTTCAGCAGGACACAGGGCGGCAATGGCATTTTGAACAAGATTCAGCACCACCTGACGGAACAATTTATCATCCAGCATAAGCTTGGGAGGGCCTTCCATCAAATCCATCTGAAATTGAATACCCTTGCTCTCCATTTCCGGACGACAAAAATCCATGTATTGCTCCACCAGCTCGTTGGGATTCAACAACTGGTATTCCGCCTTAATGGGGCGAACGGCAAAGAGAAAATCGTTAACAATACCGTTGAGCCGCTCAATTTCCTCATTCACCACAGAAATATATTTTTCTACAAATTTTTCTGCCGGCAAAATACCTTCCTGGCTGCGGGCCTTGGCAATGGATTTTTGCAAAAGCTGAATGTGAATGCTCAATCCCGCCAGTGGATTTTTAATTTCATGGGCAACGTTGGCAGCCAGAGTGGTTAAATCTTCTAGCTTTTCCATGCGGCGAATCAAAACTTCTTGACGGCGGCTTTCTGTCACATCATCCACGGAGATAATGTTTCCCTCCACCTTTTTCTTTCGTACCAAGGGAATGACAGTTACCACAAAAAACTTTATGCTACCACCAGCTGTAGCCACGGTAAATTCCCGGCACACATTGGTCTGGCCCTTTTGGTGGGTTGTCTTGATAAAATCAGCAATCTCCTTTTCACCAATCAAGTCCCACACTGGAATTTCTTGCCCTCGCATCTCTGGAATCCGCTGGACAAAGGACAGCATTCGCTCTGCAGCCTTGTTTACCTTAAAGACCAAAAAATTCTCATCGCACACGATAAAGGCCATCTTCAAGGAATTGAGCACTGCATCAAAGATTTCGTTTTCCTCAATGAGAGCCTCGAATAATTGCTCTACCTGCTCACTGCTAAGTTTGGAAATCTTTCCAGAGAGCCGCTTGAACCAGTCAATCATATGATGGCTCCACCACGATATTTTTTCACCAAAAGGGAAATGTCAGAAGCCAGCAATTCCAAGGCAGCAGCAATTCCTTGATTATAAATGGTAATGTGGGAATTGCATTGATGGACTGCAGCCAAACACTGATTGCTGAGCTCTGCCAATCGAAACTGCCTCAGCACATCCTGTGACTGAACGCTAGCATGATCTCCAGGAGGCAAAAGAATTTCCTGATGACCAAGTCCTAGGTCCCGCAACATCCGAGATACAGCCTTGAAGAACAGGTTCAGCAAAAGCCGTGGCTCAAATCCACCGCAAACCTTTATTAAGAAATCAATTTCAGGCTGTCTGCCATCAAGAATATCTTGGATAAACTGGATTCCTGCACGGGCCACCACATCGGGAGACACGGGCAAAAAGGACAAGAGATAATTTTCGATAGAAGCAGCATCCAGTTGGTCTGGAGCCACCTCACCGTGAAATACACGACGAATTACCTGAGATTGAGCCTGCCCATCTCGGAGCACAAAATTATAAGGTCGAACCCGAGACAAGATTGTAGGCATCACCGCATTCCTTCTTGTGGCCGTAAGCACAAAAACCACATCCTCTGGTGGCTCCTCAAGAATCTTCAGCATGGCATTGCGGCTTCCTTCCTGCATCTTGTCTGCATTTTCAATGATAACAACTTTTTTTCCAAATTCACTTTTGTAACGAGCCCAAGAGCTAACACGACGCATTTGGGCTACTGGAATGGTATCGTACATAAAGCCTACTTCTAGCTTATTGGCAAGACCCATCAATTCCTTAACCAGCTTTTCCACCTTGGAAAAATCAGGTGCCTTTTCAGGATTTTCCCCTGGCACAATCTCCATTCGTTCCAATTCTTCCAAATCTTCATCTATCGAAGCCAGAATCGGAGCGAGTTTTGAAACCTTATCGTCTCCCTCCCACAACACTGGAGAAAATCGAATGGAAAGCTTTCTGATACTGCGGACAAAAAGATACCGGCTAGAGCGCAAATGAGAAGCTCCACCAGCTAATGCTTCCAAAAAAGTCTTTGCTGACGCAGCAATTTCCAAGGAACATTCCCTATTTCCCACCAACAACACAGAAGTGCTTACTAAGGATTTGTGTTTTAGACAAGAATCACAATTACACTGCCAAGCCCCTGCAGGACGGGCAGTACAAGCCAAGACTCTGGCTAATTCCAAGGCACAGGTCAACTTTCCAGAAGCAGGAGTACCTGTAAAAAGCAGGGCATTAGGAAGCTGCCCCTGACGAATATCTTCTGAAAGCTGTTGACTTGCTGGCTGAAAAAGAAGGTTTTCAAACATTAGATTCAATTCCTTGTGAAACAGATTCCACCGACTGGCTGAAAGAGTCGATAAATATTTCGTTGAAGATACTTTCTTGCAAAAGTCCTTCCACATCAACCCAGGGTTGAACATTAAGTATCAGTAGAATCAGAGCCACCACCAGCACTCCTTCCACCAAACCAAAGAGAAATCCCAAAGACCGATCAAGGCTCTTAAGAATTTCTCCCTTAAAAATCCATCCCAGAATCTTTTCCACCACTTTAATGATTATGTAGGTGGCAATGAACAATAATAAGAAGGCCAAAACATTGGTCACCAGAACAATAGGAATCCACTGCAACAAAATCTGGGATACAAAGTTATTAAAAATGATTCCTGTAACAAAGCCAACCAAAAATGCCGCTTTTCCAAAAAACAGAGAGATAAATCCCTTGCTTGTTCCGTTTGCAACTAAGGCAAAAAGTATAACAATGAACACCACATCAATGCGGGCAATGTTCATCAAGTTGCTCCTTCTGAAAAAATCTCGGCAAAAACAATTTCTGCAATCGTTTTTGCAGGTCTATTTTCTGCTGCCAACTGCAAAGCATTTTCACTGCACTTTCTTCTAAAATCTGCATCAAGCATCTTGTTCAAGGCTTGTTGTAGGTGCTGACTGTCGGCCTCATCTCCCACTAAGGAAAGCGCAACACCAGAATCTACAAAAAAACGGGCATTTTCAACCTGGTCTCCTCGTGTTCCTGAGCCACACAGAGGCACCAAAACCATGGCCTTTCCCAAAACGGCACATTCCCATAATGAATTTGCCCCAGATCGAGAAAGCACTAAATCGGCACAGGCAAGCACGTCAGGCATTTCGCTGTAGATAAAGCCATAATGCTTGTAAGTACCAGAAATATTTTGGGGAATGGCAGACTCATCAAAGTGGGCCTTTTCTCCACCTGTCTGGTGTATCACCTGAAAATGCTCTGTCAAATAGGCAAGGTTTTCCAGCACCAAATTGTTGATTTGGCGGGCACCTGAACTTCCACCTAAAACAAGAAGCACAGGCTTTCCTTCCTGGAGATTCAAGAATTTCCGTCCCTTGTCCTTATCCGTATTATAGAAAATCGGCCGCACTGGATTTCCAGTCACCTCTAAACGACCTTTGAATGACTGCCCAAAATAACTAGCAGTCTCGGAATAAGATAATAACACCTTCTTTGCCACACGACTATTTAATTTTGTAGCCAAGCCAGGAGAAAAGTCACACTCATGGGTAAACACTGGAATCTTCAATAATCCAGCTGCAAGACAGGGAGACACACTCACAAATCCCCCCTTTGAAAAAACTACTTTTGGTCTCAGCTTTAAAAGTAGAAAAAAGGAGGCGATACAGCCTCCAATTATCTTAAACACATCCACCAGATTTTCCAAGGAAAAATACCGTCGTAATTTTCCAGTTGGAATACCATAAAAGATATCTACACTTCCACTTTTTTCAATGATTGAACGATCCATCCCCTTGGATGAACCAATCCAAATAATACGACAATCTTTCCCAGCCTCCGCATACAACTGACGTAATTCATCAGCTACCGCCAAGCCAGGAAAGATGTGTCCACCGGTACCACCACCAGTAAAAACAATATGAGATGTCATTTTCTACATGCCTCAAAAATGGGAACAAGGCTTTCCTTCTTAAAGAGTTTTGCATATGACAGGGCAGACATACCCATAGCATCACACATAAAAGGATCTGCACCATGATCCGCTAGAATTCGACAAACCTTTTCGTTGCCAGTACCAACGGCAAGCACCAAAACAGGCTGGCCATCACGGCTAATATAACTGAGATTTGCTCCTCTTTCAACAAGGAATTCAACAATTTCTGTGTTGGATTTCCATACAGCATCCATAACTGCAGAATAACCTCTATCCTTGGACACAGCGTTGATGTCAGCTCCAAGGGCCAAAAGTTTTTCTATCATCTCACGCCGATTATGACGGGCTGCCACACAAATCATTGGTGTTCCAGCAGCATCACGGCTATTTACATCGATTCCAGCATCAATAAAGAGTTGACATTCCTTTTCATCATCAGAAGCAATGTGGAAGGCAAAGCTATCAGGATTGAAGGGAATACCATTATCCAAAAGAGCATGACGAGCATGCTTCTGTTTTTCTCGTTGCAAAAACTCAGGAAAACGAGCTTCCAGAATTTCCAACAAGGCAGAACATGAGGTATATTCATGGTATTCGCTGGTAGTCAAAGGTAATTTTCCCCATTCACGGGCACCCTCTTTGCGAACACAAAACACAGGAATATCCTTTCCCAAGATATATCCAAAGGCAAAGGCCAGTTCCTTTACAGAAGTCCCCTCTGTGTCACCAAGCCAGATACAATACTCACATTCTGCCACCGCGGCAAGAAAAGAGTCATTAAAACAAGAGTCTGTTTCAAATACAGTGATAGTCGTATCATAAGGAGAAAGAAAATGTTTCATACTTTCCACATCTTCTCTTTTACCACCATAAGCAACAATTAACCATTTCATAAATTCTATTATAAGCCAAGAAAAGCTACAACACAAGGGAAAAATCAAAAATAACGTATTTTTCTCCATAATTCATATGGTAGCAGAAATGTAAGAAATAAAAAAAGCTCAAACCATTTCTGGTTTGGGCTTTGCCGCCGGTAGGAATCGAACCAACGACACAAGGATTTTCAGTCCTTTGCTCTACCAACTGAGCTACAGCGGCAAGATATGTATATATTATACTCAAACAAAAAAAATGTCAACAGCATTTCAAATATTTTTGAAAAAAAATTAATTTTTTTTCAAAAATATTTTTTAAATTCCATACATGTCTACAATCAACTGAACTTCAATTAAAGACACGTCTAAACGAGAAGCAATCACTTCCTGAGAAAAGCCTTCACTATGGAGTTCTAAAACCCTATCTCGCAAACTCTTTTCAGCTAACACCTGTTTTTGCGCCTTTGTAATCTCTGGCAACTGAATTTCAGATATATTGATTTCTGGAACAGTCAGCTCAGCCATTGAATTCTCTTCCACAAGAGAGTTTTCTTCTTGAGTCTCGGTTTTTTCTTGCATATTGGAAGAATCAATAATAACTTCTGTTTTGTACTCTTCTTCTCGTTCTAGTAATACATCATCAATAGGAGATTTTTCAAATAAATCTTGTTGAATGGGAGATCGAGAAAAACCAAGACCTGGTGCTAAATCAGAATAGGAAGTTCTTCGTCGCCGTGGCGGTGGAGCCTCCTTATTGACAGCTTCCATAACTTGAATACTTTTAGCCTTACGCTCAAGACTTTTGTGGCCTAAATCTGTATATTTTTTTGACTCTTCAATATGTTGTTTAGATTCTTCAATAAGTTGCAAGAGATTTGTCCTACAATCTTTGACAATGGTAACACAGTTATTTGTTTCTTTATTGATATCACGAATCAACTTATTCAATTCATCAGCTATATCTGCAAGAATTTTTTCAGAGGAATATTTACTTTTAAAATGGAGAAAAAGCACGGCCCAAAGCAATAAATTGATGAGACCAATTATGAGACACACGGCTACAGCAGTCATGTATTATCCTGAAATATCTATATATTTTCCGAGATTTGGATCTTGAAAGGCAATATGCTCTGGAGCTTGCTCTTGAGCCTCTTCTTCTTGGTGCTTTTTCCGTGAACCACCTTGAGAAGACCCTCCAGAAGCCCTATCCTTAATCTTTTGAATTCCAT
>JAZQSR010000118.1:0-15376 GCA_045630225.1 Treponema sp.
CATAGAAATTATCATTAAACTGTCCATCCAAAGTTATATTCTGTAACGTGAGATTACCAGAGTTGCTTACTTCGAACATTGGTCCTGTAATGGTTCCCTTATTTGATCTGAGTAGTTTACCTGTACTACTTCCATCAAGCACTATTTCTTTATTTATAGTAATAGTATTTGTGACGGTAATCTCCTGTGCTATTGTTAAAATGTCACCAGATTGAGCATCAGCAATAGCCTGAACTAGAGAAGTCTCGTCTGTAATTTGAACAGATGGATCTGCTTCAGCAGGTACCCTCACCACTAATGTAGCCAATGTCTGACCATTGTATTTTGCAGCAATGGTGGCACTTTGTGGTGAGGTGGTAGCTGCTGGTGTGGTAAGAGTTGTACCAGAAATACTAAAACTGGTACCGTCACTCTCATAGGTAATGCCAGTAGCAGTACCAGAAGTATTTGTGGCGGTAAGGGTGTAGCCTTGTCCACCAGCAAGGTTTTCTGGTGAGTCAGCATTTATCTCAAGTGTCCAAGGGGTAACGCTAACGGTAACTTCCTTGGTAATTCCTTCACTTGGTAAGATACACCATTCATTCTTTGATGATACAGTAAGGGTGTAACTTGTAGTCTTTGTATTATCAACGGTAGAAGGATTCCAAGTATAATTTACGTAATCGGTAAGCTCAGAGGAAGTATTATTTTGATACAGTTTCAATGAAACGGAGGTGTCATTATAGGTAGCAGAAAGAGAATGACTTCCTGTGTACTGGGCAATGGTACTGTCAACTGCACCTCTTAAATACACTGCATCAAGTTGATACTTCACTGGAATGTCGACAGTAGTTTCTTTCTTTGTTTCGGTGTGGATTACTGTTGCTGGAATATTTCCAATGGTATTAGTTTGCTCCTGTAATACAATGGTATATTGGTCTTTAACACTGGATGCAACTACAGAAATTTCTTGTGGTTCAGCGTCAGGAATAGTGTATACTTGAACAATTTCTATATTACTGTAATTGATTTCTGAATTTACCAGTTCATATGTACTACCTATATACTGAGCTGTAATACCGGTAAGTTCTCCCTCAATGCTGGCAACAGTGGCTATGTTGGAGGTGGCAGAAGCAGTTTTATTTCCATTTACGTTATCGTTGGTATTGGTAACGACGCAATAGAAATATTTTGTTTTTCCTGCATCAACTGTGGCCTCATAGGTGGCAGAGGTGGCACCTTCAATGGCTGTGCCGCTGTCGGTGGTAGGACTATCACTTGAATACCACTGATAGGTTAAAGTTCCTCCGTCAACTACAGATGCATCTGCTTTCAAAGTTGCAGTAACAGGCTTTGGATTAGAGGTATATGTTTCTATAGTTGAGTTAATTTCTTTAATAACAGGGACTTGGGCACCATGCTCTTCAGTCAGCACAATAATAATTACATTGACACCTTCTTTAATGGTAATCCAACCGCTTTCACCTGTTAATTTTGTCTGGGTATCATCGTTTTTTGTAAGCTCAAGGTGGATGTTAATTTGTGAACCAATTACTAGATCGTCAAAGGTCAGGGAAGCCTCTTCTCCACTGGCGGAATTTAAGTTTTGATGGTGGGATTGTGAACCGTCACGATGTTCTATCCAGGCAGAGACTTGCCAGTCACCTGTTGTGGAGGCATTCCTTGCACCAGTACTATTAGCTATTTGTACAATAAGACGTGCTTCATCTTGGTGCGTTTTAAGCAAGTGATTGTTGCATCCAAGGATAAAAAGTGCTGCAATAAAAATACAGAATACGGTTGAAAAGAAATCTTTCTTGTTGTTCATTATGACCTCGTCATGAAATACCCCCCCCCTATATCTATAAACTATCATTAGTTATAAAAATAGAAGGCGAAATAATGTTATTATAAGATTTTAATGCAGGAAATCTTTTTTGACAACAATTTAATTGAAATAATCCTTGAGAAAGGCTCTTTTCTCCATTATAATTGATAGAAGAATTTTCTCAAATTACACAAAGGGGCATATACATGAAAAATAATTACACCGACCTGCCTGTTTACCAGCAAAAAGAGCGGATTTTAGAAACCTTGGCCACAAATCAGGTGGTGGTGGTCCAAAGTCCCACAGGTTCTGGAAAAACCACCCAGCTACCAGTAATACTCCATGAGGCAGGCTATTCTCAATCTGGCATTATTGCCGTTACCCAGCCCCGCAGAATTGCAGCTCTTAGTGTCAGTGAGTTTATTGCCAAGCAGCTTAAAACCTCTTACCCCGGTTTAGTGGGTTACAAGATGCGGTTTGAAGATAAAACCGATTCCACCACCAGAATAAAAATCATGACCGACGGTATTTTGTTGCAGGAAATGAAGTTAGATCCCTGGCTTTCACGTTATTCGGTGGTGATGGTGGACGAGGCCCATGAACGCAGCCTAAACATAGACTTTGTACTAGGCTTGCTGAAGCGAGTGCTGGCTGCCCGAAAGGATTTTAAGGTAATCGTTTCCTCTGCCACCATGAACACGGAAGTATTCTCCAATTACTTTGACGGTTGCCCCATCGTCACCATAGACACCATCACCTACCCTGTAACTGTAGTCTACGACCCACCAGAGGTGGCAGCCAGTACCAATAGCACCATTGCAGCCCAGGCCCTCTTGTCCAAGATAGAAGACACCATTGACCGAGTGCTAGATAATCGGGAGCCGGGAGATATTCTGTGCTTTTTGCCGGGAGAAAAAATCATCAAGGACTGTATGCGTAAATTGGCAAATGCACCCTTTGGCAGAAAGCTCCATTTGGTGCCCCTGTATGGTCGCCTTGCAAAGGAGGAGCAGGAGCGCGTCTTTGATTCCCCTCCCTTTGGAAAGAAAAAGGTGGTGATTTCCACCAATATTGCAGAAACCAGCGTTACCATTGCAGGAATTACCACAGTAATCGATTCAGGTCTTGCAAAGTTAAATCATTATAACCCAAGGACCTATACTTCAAGTCTGGTGGAAAGCTCTGTTTCCAAGGCCTCCTGCAACCAGCGGAAGGGACGAGCGGGACGAACTCAGCCAGGAACCTGCTACCGCCTCTATCCTGCCCAGGACTTTAACCAGCGGCAAATGTACACCACCGAGGAGATTTATCGCACCGACCTGTCGGAGGTGGTGTTGCGTATGTCAGAGCTGGGGATTACAGATTTCCAACGATTTGACTTTATCTCTCCTCCTAGCTACGAGGGAATGGCTGGTGCCGTGGAAACATTGCGGATGCTGGGAGCCTTGGAGGAGGACAATACCCTTTCTTCCATCGGTAAGCTCATGGTGGAATTCCCTCTTATGCCTAGAATCAGTCGCATTATTGTGGAAGCCATCTTGAAATATCCTGATGTGCTGGAAGAAGCCCTCATTGCAGCAGCCTTCCTTTCCACCACCTCTCCCTTTGTGTTGCCTCCCGGAGAAGAAACAGATGCCCGCAAGGCCCACCACTCCTTCCGAGATGTGCAGGGAGACTTTGTATCCTATGTAAAGCTGTTCCGCACCTATATTTCCATCAAGAATAAGCAAAAATTCTGCAAGAATAGCTACCTCGACGAGCGGGTTATGGCGGAAATCCTGAATATCAAGGAGCAACTGGAGCAAATTGTAACAGACCAGGGAATTCCCTTAGGTGGCGGTGGCTCCACTGATGATTATTTATGTTGTATTGCCTGTGGTATGGTGCAGTTTGTCTGTGTCCGCTCTGGTCGAGAAAATTATCGCACCCTCACTGCAGAAAATATCCAGATTCACCCTGGCTCTAACATGTTCCGCTCCGATCCCCTGTACATGGTGGCTGGTGAGATTGTCCGAACCTCCCGTATGTTCGCCATGTCAGTGTCTCCCCTTACCAGAAATATTCTTTCCCGCATTTCTTCTCATGACGGAAAAGGCACCTTAGAGGCACGACTTTTGGAGCTACAGGGAAAGAGTCAGCGGGGCAAGGGCTCACGAGATGGCTCTGGCAGAGAAAAAGATGGCTTGGGACGCAGACGGGAGACGGAGGCTCTTTCTCGCAAGGAAAAGGCTTCAGGAAAGGGAGCAAAAAACTCTGGCAAAGCTAGTGGTCAGGATGAACTTCCAGAAACTCTAGTACTTGGAGGCCAAGTCTTTGAGATAGAGCGGGTCAAGGGGAAAAAATCCTTGATTCTACCCTTGAGCCAGTTAAAACAAGCCCTACAAGCACTGGAAAATGCCGGGGAAGAAGGCAAACTAGCTCAGGCTGGAGGATTGAAGGCCAAGGTAAAGATTGGAGGCAGCTGGCTTTTAAGCGGAGAGCGAGCAGACTTGGTATTCAACCTTGTGCGTCGACTGAATCTGACTCCCATAAAGGAAGACCAGTGGAACCGCAAGGCAAATCTTTCTGTTAACAGCCCAGAAGAAACAACTCAGCTCATTCAAAGTCTAGATTTGATTTTGCGGGTGGCAGAAGCCAAGTCCAAGTCAAAGGAATTAGGATTTATTTGTCTTTTTAGTGACGGAAGAGGCTCTTATTGGTTTAAGGTAAGTAGAGGTTTTGCCACTGCTTTAAACGAAAGCCTTTCCAGTCTGGAAACCCTCATAGATGAAACTTCAGGCTCCCTTTCTGAGGAAGAAAAGGCTCATTTGAGCATTATCTATCGGAAATTGGCCGACTTGTACAATCAATAAAAGCCCATTATTGGTGGAGGAACATAGGATGAAAAAGATAATTTTTTGGATTTCAACGATTTTTATGGTGCAGCTGCTATTTTTAGCCTGTGCCAAGCAGGAAAAGATTACGGTGGAATACCGACATCATGCACCAGACATGGATTATCGGCTTACAGAACCAGACCAGCTAACGGTAAGTTTTAAAGGTTCCGTGGCACGGCTGGAGGATATGGAGTTAGAAGCCCTCAAGGAGGGAGTTGTTTCCATAGAACCAGCCATTAAAGGAAGCTGGCACTGGGATACGGATACTGACTTGGTGTTTACCCCCTTGGAAGACTGGCAGCTTGCCACAAAGTACAAGGTAAAGTTCTCCTCCGAGCTTTTTCCTGAGCATATTACAGTAAAAAATGAATTTTCATTCACTACCTCTGGCTTTATTTTATCCATCGATGAGCCTGATTTTTATATTGACCCAGAAAATCCTTCTGTAAAGCGGGTAACCTTCAGTTTAAAAGGTTCTCATCCCCTTGCCACAGAAACAGTAGAAAAGGCTGTTTCAATGAAACTAGAACTTTTGAATGAAAAGGGTGTAGTGGTTTCCACCAAGGATTATGCCTTTGAGATTTCCTACAATGATACTGGTACCGTGGCCTATGCAATAAGTGAGCCAGTGGAAATGCCCATCAGAACCTCCTCCATGAACATTACCGTTGCTGGTGGCATCAAGTCCCTGCGAGGTGGCTCTGCCAGCAAGAAGATGGAAGCTTCCGTTGACATTCCTGGTATGAGCGATTATGTACGGATTACAGGCATTGGTCATGCCTTGGTACAGAATCAGCAGCAAAATTATGATCAGGTACTGACGGTGGAGACAAAGGGCTCCATTGCAGGGGAAGAAATTGCAGAAAATATTACGGTGTGGCAGCTTCCAGTGAATCGAGCTGCTGAACAGGGCTGGAAGGAAAGCAAGAACCACCACTGGAGTGTGCAGGAAGTAACAGATTTAGCCCTGTCCCAGTCACAAAAGATCCCTGTTCACTTGATTCCCACAGAAGAAAAACATGCCACCTTAAATAGCTTTACCTTTGACGCAGAGCCCAATCGTTATCTGTATGTAAAGATTTCAGGAGATTTGGACTTTTTGGGAGGTTACAAATATTCTGACACCTATGAAACCATTCTTCGAGTAAAGGAATATCCCACAGAATTGGGAATCTTGTCAGAGGGAACTATTCTTTCCCTGGCTGGCAGCAAGAAGATGGCCCTCTATTCCCGTGGTGTTTCTGAGGTGGAGTATTCCCTGTCTCGTATTATGCCCAAGGATGTGAACCATTTGGTGTCCATGTCCAACCAGAACATGAAGAACTTTGAGTTCTCCAGCTACAATTTTGACGAAGACAATATTTCTGAGACAATTACCAGTCGTTACGTTGTTCCTGATGCCAGCAAGGAAGAAATCTCTTATTTCTCCTATGATTTTTCCAATCAGCTGAAAAATGACCCTGCCCGCAACCTGAAAAACGGACTTTTTATCTTTGAGGTTAAGCAGTACAAGGGCTCTGTATCCGACAAACGATTTATTTTAGTAACGGATTTAGGCTTCTTTGTAAAGCGGAACTCAGACTTAAGCTACGATGTGTTCGTTCAGTCCATTGCCACAGGTCGTCCCGTTCCTAATGCCACCGTTCGTGTTATTGGCTTAAACGGAAATACCCTTGTTTCCACCAGAGCCTCCAGCGATGGCCACGCTCACCTTCCCAGTCTTACCAACTACCGAGATGAGCATAGTCCCACTGCCTTTATTGTGGAAACAGCAAACGACCTGTCCTTCATGCCCTATTCCCAGCGTGGCCGTACCTTAGATTACTCCAACTTTGACGTAGGAGGTGTTTACGGGGCAACAGAAGCCACTAAGGTTTCCGCCTACATGTTCTCAGACCGAGGAATGTATCGCCCTGGAGACAAGGTAAATCTGGGACTCATCGTAAAGTCTGGTGACTGGAGTACGAACCTGAGAGGTTTGCCCTTGGAGCTGGTGGTTACAGATTCCAGTGGCTCCACCTTGTTCAGTCATCAGTTGCAGCTTTCTGATGCAGGCTTTGAGGAAGTGAGTTTTTCCACCAGAGAATATTCTCCCACAGGCTTGTATGTGGCAAACCTCTATCTTCTCAAGGAAATGTCCAATGGAGACATTCGTCGGGAATACTTGGCAGATTGTTCGGTAAAGGTGGAGGAATTCCTACCTGATACCCTCACCTTGTCCGCTGGGTTTGATCCCCTTCCAAAGGAAGGCTGGATAAATCCCGGTGACTTGACTGGAACAATCAGCCTCAAAAACCTGTTTGGAACTCCTGCTGCAGGCAATGAGGTAAAGGCCCAGCTTTTCTTGACTCCTGGTTTCCCAAATTTACGCGCTTACAAGGATTATCGCTTTGCAGATCCCTATTCCAAGGACAATTCCTACCAGGAATTCCTTGGTAGTGCCAGTACCAATGACAAAGGACAGGCTGAGTTCAAGATTGACCTGCAAAAATTCCAGCAGGCAACCTATCGAATGGAGTTTTACGTAGAAGCCTTTGAAAAAGGAAGCGGTCGTTCAGTAACCCAGCAGTCCAGCCTCTATGTGTCGCCCCTGCAGCACCTCATTGGCTACAAGGCCGACGGAGATTTGAGTTATATTAACAGTGGCTCCAAACGAAAGGTTGACTTTATTGCCATCGATCAGAGCCTAGAACAAATTGCCGTCAATGACCTGACCCTTACACTGGAGGAAAAACGATACGTTTCCACCCTCATGAAGCAACCAAACGGCTTGTACAAGTACCAGTCCGTGCAGAAAAAATATCCTCTTGAGCAAAAACAGATTGCAATTCCTCAGGAGGGCTTGGAATATTACCTGCCCACCAACAAGGATGGGGAGTTTGTCCTGACAATCAGTGACAAGGACGGTCTTGTATACAATTCCTTCTCCTACAGTGTGGTTGGTTCCCAAAACATTGCCCGAAGCCTCACCAGAACGGCAGAGCTTGACTTGCGGCTAGAGCGAAGTGACCTTGCTTCTGGTGGCACTGCCCGATTGTTCATCAAGGCTCCCTACGCTGGAAGTGGTTTGATTACCATTGAGCGGGACAAGGTCTATAGCTGGAAGTGGTTTACCACCACTGAGCTTTCCAGTCAGCAGGTAATAGAGATTCCCAAGGGATTGGAAGGCAATGCCTACATCAATGTCATGTTTACCAGAGACTCCGACTCCCAAGAAATTTTTATGAGTCCCTTCTGCTATGGAACTGTTCCCTTCTCCATCGACAAAGCCAACAGAACCAATACCATCAATCTACAGGTTCCAGAGGAGGTGAAGTCTGGAGAGGAACTGAAAATCACTTATTCTTCCAGAGATCGGGGAAAGATTGTTCTTTATGCTGTGGACGAAGGTATTCTCCAGGTAGCAAATTACTCAAATCCCAATCCTTTGGCCTTCTTCTTCCAAAAGCGGGCTTTGGAGGTTCGCACTGGACAGCTTTTAGACTTGATTTTGCCAGACTATGAGATTCTTAAAACTATTCCCGCAGCTGGTGGTGGTGCCGGCATGGATGAGCTTGCCCGTAACTTGAATCCCTTCAAGCGTAAGCAGAACAAGCCGGTGGCTTTCTGGTCTGGTATCCTTGATTGTGGCCCAGAGGAAGCGACAGTTAGCTATGAGGTTCCTTCTTATTTCAACGGTTCTATCAGGGTTATTGCTGTAGCTGTTTCTCCCAACACCATGGGAGTGGCTACCACCTCTGCCCTTGCCCGAAATACCTTCATCATTAATCCCAACACACCCTTGGCGGTAGCTCCCGGTGACCAGTTTGATGTCAGTGTTACCGTCACTAACAATCACCGTGGCTCAGGAGATGCCAACAAGGTATTGCTTACTGCCACCCCAAGCTCTCATCTTGAGATTGTAGGAGAAAAATCAGTACAGCTTACCATTGCAGAAGGTAAGGATGCCACCGTAACCTTTAAAGTAAAGGCTCTGGACAAGTTGGGTGGTGGAGAAATCCTCTTTACCGCTCAAGATGCCCAGGAAAAGTCAGTATATGCTGCCACCATGAGCATCCGTCCTTCCATGCCCTTCCAAACCTGGATTGAGTCTGGCAAGAGCGACAAAAAATCTGCTGAATTGGCAGTGGAACATAAAACCTACGAGGAATATGCCCAGCGTCAGGTTAGTCTATCCTTTATGCCCACAGCTTTTTCTAAGGGATTTAACTTTTATCTACAAAACTATCCCTACGGCTGCTCCGAGCAAATTACTAGTAGGGCCTATCCTTATGTCTGTGGCTTGGAAGATTCTGTTTTGGGAGTCAGTTCAGAGGAATATCAGAGCCTTGTGAATGAAACCATTGCCATCCTTCAGTCCCGCATGATGTCAGACGGTCACATTGGCTACTGGACAAACAAGAGTCCCGTGGACAACCAGATTACCATCTATTGTGCTGAATTCTTGACAGATGCCCAAAAGAATGGCTACTACGTTCCTTCTTCCTTCTTGTCCAAGGTGCTTGATGCTGTGGAAGACATTGCTTCAAGCTCAGCAACAAGCTCAGGAATAAGCTATGCTCAGTCCCTAGACCGAGCCTATGCCATCTATGTCCTTACCAAGAACGAAGTTGTCACTACTTCCTTCATTGAATCCCTAGAGCGTGACATGAAGGAAAATAAGAGTGCACTGTCAGAATATCCTGCCTTATACCTTGCTGCTAGCTATGCCATGCTCCAGCAAAGTGACAAGGCCGACAAGCTGGTACGTCAGGTAAAGCCTTCCATGAAGTTTGACTCATCCTGGGCCTACCACAACGACCTGCATTATGTAGCAACTTATCTTGATATTTTGTCTCGTTACTTCCCCCACCGCATCAAGGATCAGCACTCGCAGTTGCTGGAAACCTTCTGTGGATACATTGATTCCATGTACTACAATACCTACTCCACCGCTGCTGCCTGCCGTGCTTTGGCCAGCTTTGCCTCCATGGCAGAAGGAGAACAGGACAAGCTTTCTGTTCAAGAGCAGGTGGGTAAAGAAAAAACAGACTTGTCCCTTGAAGGAGAAGCCACCTTACAGGCCACCTTCTCCAAGGCAGCAGAAAAACTTATTTTCAGCAACAAGTCTGACTTGCCCATGTATTATCAGCTAGTACAGGGAGGTTATGAGCTTGAAATTCCTAAAAACCAGATAAAAGAAGGCCTTGAAGTACATCGAGAATACCTTAGCCTTGATGGCAAAAAGCTTTCTTCCATCAAATTGGGAGATGAGATTTTGGTAAAGCTCTCTTTTAGAAGCACCAAGGAAGGCTACATCAACAATGTGGCCCTCATTGACCTGCAGCCTGCAGGACTGGAAGCAAATATCCAGTCAGTGCGGGATCATAAGGGAAGTTGGAAGAGCGATTACGTAGATGTGCGTGAAGACCGAGTGGTGCTGTACGGTACCGTTACCGACAAGATTTCCACCTTCACCTACAGGGCTCGGGCTATAAATACGGGAACCTTTGTGGTGCCTCCCATGTTCGCTGAATCCATGTATAACAAGGATATCCGTGGACTGAGCCCCCAGTCTCCCATTGTCATTGAATAGGATTTCTTCATGACAAAAAGAAAATGGCTCCTTCTTCTGATTTTCGGAGGAGGAGCTTTATTGGCTATGGTGGCTGGCCTTGTGCAAGTGGTGGTAACGGCAACAACAGGAGATATTCTAGAGGATATAGAATTTTCTCGTGCCTACACCGACAAAGAAGGCCAGCTACTGCAAGTTTTTCTCACCTCTGACCACAAGTACCGCATCTACCGTCCCCTATCGGACTTTCCTCCCGACTTTGTAGAAGCCTTGTTGTTGCAGGAAGACCGCTATTTTTATAACCACCATGGAGTTAACCCTGTAGCTCTTTTTCGGGCCTTTTGGGAAACCTACGTAAAAAAAAGTCGCCGTATAGGAGCTTCTACCATTACCATGCAAACAGCTCGCCTCAAATACGGCATTTATACAAAATCTATTTTAGGGAAGCTACGACAAATTTTTTCAGCCCTGTACTTGGAGCTTTGTTTTTCCAAGCAAGAAATTCTTGAAGCCTACGTAAACCTTGCTCCTTGTGGAGGCAATATCGAAGGCTTTGAGACTGGCAGCTGGTTTTATTTTGGTAAGGAGGTACAAAATCTGGGGCTTACAGAAAGCCTTATGCTCTGTGTTCTTCCCCAAAATCCCACCAAGCGGGCCCCTTCTCCCACCAATACTCCACGAGAATTGCTGGAAGCCCGACAGCGTCTTTTTCAAGCATGGGTAGAAGACCATCCTCAGGATCAAGACAAGGCGGTGTATATGGACATGAGGATTAGCACCATCTGTCAAATGCCAAACCAGGCCCGCCACTTTACAGAAATGCTAAATATCCAGCTTGCCCAAGAAGAGCCTCGTCAGCCAATTCGCACCACCCTCAATTCTGCAATCCAGCAGCAATGTCAGGAACTATTTCATTCCTATTTGAGCCAGCATGGTTCTTTAGGGGTGAATAACGGAGCCTTTTTGTTGGTGGACTGGAAGGAAATGGAGGTTGTGGCCAATCTTGGTTCTGCTGATTATTACAACGATGCTATTCAAGGGCAGGTAAATGCCACCACCTCCAAGCGCTCCCCTGGCTCCACCCTTAAGCCCTTTATCTACGGCCTTGCTCTGGAACAGGGACTGATTCACTATCGCACCATGCTAAAGGATACTCCTGTTGCCTTCAACGAATATGCCCCCGATAACTACGGCAGCGTGTATAAGGGGCCAGTACAGGCGTGGTATGCCTTAGCAGACAGCAGAAATATTCCTGCCGTTGCCTTGAACCGAGACCTGAAGCAGCGAGATCTTTACGATTTTCTTATAGAAGCAGGAATTACAGGTCTCAAAGAACGAGATCACTATGGACTTTCACTGGTATTAGGTACTGGAGATGTTACCATGATGGAGCTAGCTTCTCTTTATGGCATCTTGGCCAACAACGGAATCTACAAGGAAATAAACTCCATTTACACAGCAAAAAAATCTCCCGGCCGTCCCCTTCTTTCAGCAGAAAGTGCTTTTATCGTAAAGAAGATGCTAGAAGCCAACGTGCCCCCCTACCAAAATCGTCCCCAGGAGGTGGCAGATATTCCCATTGGCTACAAAACAGGTACCTCCATCGGATTCAAGGATAGCTGGAGTGTGGGCATATTTGACCGCTATATTTTGTGTGTCTGGATAGGTAATTTTGATGGTCACGGCAACAATGCCTTTTTAGGCCGAAGGATGGCCGCTCCCCTTATGTTCAACATGGCCTATAGTCTTTTGTCGAATATTCCCAAGAATCAGCAGACAAGCTATGAACGGCCTCAAAATGTGAAAAATATCGATGTGTGCAGTGTTTCCGGTGGTCTTCCCAATCCCCATTGTCCCCAAACTGAGTATGCTTGGTTTATTCCAGGCATTTCTCCCATTACCACCTGCAAGATTCACCGTCAGGTTTACATTGATACACGAACAGGCTACCGCACCAACCAACGGGACAAGGACTATGTGGCAACCATTGTGCGGGAGTTCTGGCCCAGTGACTTGCAACAGCTTTTTGCCCTGGCTGGCTTGCCTCGCCTTGTTCCACCAGACTATCCCCCAGAAGAATACCACCTCGACTACCAAAAGCAAGGCTATCCTCCAGAGATCATCTCTCCCCTCACTGGTTCTGATTATCTGTTTCGTTCCAGCGATACTAGCAGAAATACCATCCTCTTGTGTGCCACTGCCGACGCAGACACCACCGAAATCCTGTGGTTTTCCGGAGTAAACTTTATTGGCCGCAGTAAACCTGGTGAATCAATTGAATGGAAACCCCAGCCTGGCACTTACCAGATTACTGCTACCGACACAAAAGGACGCTCCAGTACCCTTCAAGTAACTATTCTGGAGTTTGTAGAATAATTTTAGTTTTTGTAATTATTGATGGTAGGTGGATTTTCATTTCCATCTACCTAAAGTAATTCTTCTAAAATCTTGTTCAAGAACAAAAGACCTTCCTTTGTCATGGAATAACCACAAAAATCGTCAATTTCTTCCACTCTCTTCATCCAACCCTGCTGAACAAATCTATCAAAGGTAGCAGCTTCAAGTTTTTTACCAAATCGATGATAATATTCAAAGCCACTAATACCCTTTTTCATCCTTAAGCCCAACATTACATATTCAAAGGCAAGGGTATCTTGATGAAGGTTTTCCCATTCGCAAGGAATCGCTTGTAAAAACTCACAAATTTTTTCCCAGTTATAATCCTGAATTACTCTTTGATTCAAATGAATTTTCTCAGCCACACTACTGGATAGTCCATTCCAAAAATTTATGTATTGCTGGGTATTCGTTGTATTTGTATACCGAAATCCTTCCTGAAAAACTTCCAGGGTATCTTGATTGTACAAGCTTCCAGCTCCCCCTGCACCCAATCCTATATAAGATTTTTGCTTCCAATAGGCACTATTGTGTCGGCTTTCCTGTCCAGGGGGAGCAAAATTTGATACCTCATACTGAATATATCCAGCTGCTTCAAGAAAGTCCCGTCCCAAAATCCATTGCTTATCCGCCTCATCTTGTTCCCACGGCAGTTTTCCCCCCTCAATCTGATGATAAAGTTTTGTTCCTTCCACTACAGTTAGGGAATACATTGAAATGTGATAGGGCTTATAAGAAATAACTTCTTGTAAGGCAGCCAGAAAATCTTGATTTGCTTCTTCTGTCAACTCTTGCCCTGGTAATCCGGCAATAAAGTCGGTACAAAAGGCTAATCCACTATTTTTTAGCAATTTCAATGCTTGTCGAGCCTTTGCGGCAGTACAACAACGGCCTACACAGGATAATACCTTATCATTTAAGCTTTGAATTCCCATGGAAATCCGATTTATACCAGAATTTTTGGCCGTTTCCAGCAAGTCTTCTGTTACACTTTCGGGATTTACCTCAAAGGTTACCTCTGCTCCATCTGCCAAAAAACTTTGAATCCTTTCCATGATTTTTGCTATTTGTTCACAAGATAAAAGACTGGGAGTACCACCACCAAAATAAACAGTCTCAAGTTTTTGAACTAATCCTAAACTTACAAACCAATTGAACTGATTCAAAACTGCTTGAACATATTGGTCAGGCACTCCCACTGCTGGAAAAGAAAAAAAATCACAATATGAACACTTAGATCCACAATATGGTATGTGAATATACAAGGAGGAGATAGAAATGATATTTTTCATAGTATTCTGTTACGAAATTTTACAAACAGCTGAAGAAATTACAGGCCACCAAATCCGGTAAAGGGAAAGTACTGAAACAACGCCTTTCCTGCAATCTTATTTTTAGGAATTACTCCCCAAATACGAGAATCAATTCCCACTGTTCTATTGTCGCACAAAAGGAAATATTCACCAGTACCCAGAGTCACTTCTTCCATAGTGCCAGCGGCCCCCATGATATTGTCCCACCCTACTGGCAGACCGCTTACATTTATATCATAAGATACGTCTGTAAGTTCAAATTCTGTAAGAAAATGACTATTACCTGCTGGTTTAATGTACAAGATATAGTCCTTCATATAGAGGGTATCTCCAGGCAAGCCTACAATACGGCGCAATACATTCCCTTCAGCAACAGCATTCTCACCACTACGAAAGGCTTGTACCTGTTGGAAAGTTATAAATGAAATGAATTTACTGGTAAAGGCTGAAAAAGCCCCTAGTTTTTCTTTTAACTGAGGCTTTAGAACTACAGGACTACCTCGTTCCACTGAACCAATGGGAGAAACCAAAATAAGACCACCATGTTTTACTCTTGGCAACATGGAATCAGATTTTACAACGACAGGAAAAAATAAAAATCTAAAAATTAAGGTATTTAATCCAAAAATTAAAAGAAATAATCCTACAAAAAAAAGAATTGTATTTCTTAGTTTTTTTCTCTCTTTATATGAAAACTCGTAAATGGAACGTCCCATAGTAGCAGAATACCATAATTTTTTCTACAGTGCAAGATACAGTTATTCCTTTCTCCATAAGTATCCCTTAAAACTTTATTAGTGAGTTACTTATTGTCTCCACCAATTTCTGCCCAAGCCATAGCCGCTGCAGCTTGTTCTGCTTCTTTCTTGCTTTTTCCCTTGGCTGGGCCATAGGTTACTGGTCCTAATTTTACAGAAATCCAAAAGGTTCTGTCATGATCAGGGCCTGTTCGCTTCACCAGCACATATTCTGGACAAGCTTTGTGGAGTTTTTGGTAGCGTTCTTGTAAAAGGGTCTTATAGTCACGATGATGTTTATTTTGCAATACTTTTTCTATTTCAGGTACAATAAGTCGTAATACTAAACCTTCCGCAGCTTGGTACCCTGAGTCCAAGTAGTATGCCCCTATGATTGCTTCTAAAGCATCTGCAAGAATGGCTTTTTTTTCTCTTCCCCCAGAAAGTTCTTCCCCTCTTCCTAAAACAAGACATTTTGACACACCAATAGCCTTTGCTATAGGTGCAAGGGTACTTTCAGATACAACAACAGATTTAATTCGAGCTAAATCTCCTTCAGGTTTTTCCAGCATAGATTCATACAAATAAGTTGCTGTAGCCATGCCCAATACTGCATCACCAAGGAATTCTAGTCGTTCATTATTGTATCGTTGATTTTCAACTCCATTTTCATTGGAAAAAGAACGATGGTG
>JAZQSR010000119.1:0-4786 GCA_045630225.1 Treponema sp.
GTATGTCTTCAAATTCAGTGTTATATGTATGAGCTAAAGCCAGATTTTCCAACATATAAGGTTTTTGTGTGTCACTAATATGCTCCAAGGTTTTATTTATAATTGTAACTAAAGGATAATGTGCTTTGGGCACATAAAGACGCATTCCATATACAAAAGCCCCACTTCCAGCAACTCTCGTTAATTGATTGTTATAAATTGGTTTGTTAAGCCAGTAGTCGGCCACCTGATTGCTGAGAATTGCCATATCAGCTTTTTTATTCAATACGGCTTCCATACATTCTTTTGCAGATTCAAAATAGAGTATTCGTGATTTTGAATTCGTTTCCAAAAGTAAGTTTTCTATATGATGCATGTCGGTACTAATGACGAAGGTATGGTCATCATATTTAGTAACATATTCGCCCTTTCTTCTGATATAAGCTAGGGCGGTGTCAAACAACGGCTTTGTCTGATACACGCTATCTGCTAGACTCATAGCTTCTACGGAGTCTCCCGCCCAGAAAATACTAAAGCCTTCTTCTTGCATGGAGGGGATATTTTCGTTAAAGGTAGGGTATTTTGCTGCCTCATACACAAACTTTAATCCACTCATCACTCCTATCTGATTCAGATAGTCCACCATAATTCCCTTAAACTGCCCGTCTTTATCGGTATATCCCATAGGACGGCGATCTTCAAATCCCTTGATTAGAATAGGCCCCACAGAATCGATATATTTCTGTTCTTCTCTGGTAAGGTATAAATTCGTTACATCCTGGGACACATTGTAAAAGGTATGCATTAAAACTTCTTCCAGATTTGGAGTATGGATTCTGATTTTTTGCATGGCAGTGTTGATTTCTTCCATCAAATTATGGCTTTTCAAATTGGTGGTAATGTAACTTGGGGCAACACTAAAGCGATCCACTACTTTTACGTCTTTTTGCGGGGTAAAGACGCTAGAAACCATCATATCGATAGTTCCTTGGATGAGGGCTTCTTTTGCTTCTGAATCTGTTGGAAATGGAATTACTTGGCAATTTAATTTCTTTTCCTGCAAATAGATGGACAGCATTTCTTGGAAGGAGGTTTCTGCAGAAACTCCAATCCGAGCCCCATCAAAAGCTAGGTAATCTTGATAATACATATCACTGTCAGGAGGTGCATACAAAACAGGATAATCATATCCCATGGGAAGATTTGAAAAAAGAAATTGACCTCTTCGTTCTGAGGTATGGTGTGCAGTAATTAAGAGGTCTAACTCCCCATTTGCTAGTTTTTGTAAACAATTTTTCCAAGAATCAAAAATATATTCGTATTCCCACTGGGTATATCGTGCTATTTCTTCTAGATAAGAAACTCCATAGCCACTGTAATTTCCAGCTTCATCTTTGAAAATGGGGTCACAATCTGCATACCCCACTTTCAAAACTCTGGCTGCCTGTTGTATTTCTGTACCGTGGATTAATGCAAGAAAAAAAGTTGCTATCAAGATGATACTAAACAGCTTTTTCATGATATTACCCTCCCCCATGCCACTGCTTTACGAACTTTTGGGATTGTTTTCCCCAAAGTCAGGAGAATAGAAGGCAAAATTATTCTTGCCGTTTTTCTTTACTTGGTACAAGGCCAAGTCAGCCTGATGGTACAAGGATTCGTAGGTAGAATTTTCTTGTTCTACGGTACACCCGATACTACAAGAAATTGACACATCGTTCCGTTCTCCCACAGTAATTGTGTTTAGTTTCTTTATCAACTTATTGAAAAACTCTGATATAGTTTCTCTATGCTGGGCGGCACCTGGCAAATAAACCACAAACTCGTCTCCACCAATGCGTCCAATGATATCCTTTGCATGGAAGTGGTCTTTTAAGATATTTGCCATTCCCCTAATTGCCTTGTCACCTTCTTTGTGACCAAGCTCATCGTTGATTTGCTTTAATTTATCCATGTCTACCAGCAAAAATATTCCTGGGACTCGTTTTTTCAAATTGTTGCAGATTAAATCCTCGGCTGTTTTGCGATTGTACACCCCAGTCATGCCGTCTTTTTCTGACCGTTCCCGAATTTCCAGCTGTTTTATCTTTTTTTCTGTAATGTCTTTCATAGATAAAAAGAGCTTGATGTCTTGGTTGTAGGGATCTTCAATCAAGGTGATTGCTGTATCGAGCCAGTGTACTGAGCCTAAGGGATACCGTATCTGCCATTCGCTGTGAAGTTCTCGCTTTCCTCTGGTGTAGGAAGCAAGAAAGTGTTCTGTAGAAAAATAGCTGAGTGCTGCTTCTTTTTTTACAAATTCAATGTTATGAGAAAAAATTTCATCTAATAGCTGGGCAAAAGTGAACCCTTTGTCTTCGGTATAGTGTAATCCCTGAATTCCAACTATTTTTTCCACTTTGTCCCGAGTTAAGTTGATTTCGAGACTTAACTTATTCCCTGCAATATTGCTTTCTGTCAGCTCTTTTATTCTCAGGTAAGCAAGTTCATGTTCATGATGCTCGGTAATATCAAAAATAGAAATCATGGCGGAAATAGGTTTTCCTTGATGAAAGATGGAGGAATATTTAAAGTGATACCAGCGGAATTGTCCATCTAATAGTCTGATGCGTATGTTCATCTCTCCAGAAGGAACACCACTGTGAATATTGATAAAGAAATTTTTTACGGTATCTTTGACTTCGCTAAAAACGGCCGTATTTTCTACTAATTTTTCTTCAGAATAGGTTCCTGAATAAACATGGGCCAAAATATCTTTTTGGGCATTTTCTTGGTCCCAAGGTTTGGTAGTTTTTGTTTCCAAGTCATATATAAGTCATATATATAGAGAATTCTGTTGGAATGTTCAGAAACAATATGGAAAATTTCCTCTCGTTGCTGCATTTGAGTTTGTAACTGAGCCATTTCAGCCTTATGCTTTCGAATTCTATATTGCAGGACCTGTATTCCGATTCCTAAGAGGGAGATTAGAAGGAAAACTCCTTTATATTCATAAAATGTATCTTCAAACTGACGGACATACCTGTGAGATTGGGCTAGATTGTCCAGCATATATAGCTTTTGAACCTCACTAATATGTGTTAATGTTTTATTCAGAATTGAAATTAAGTGATGGTGTTCCTGTGGCACATAGAGACACATTCCGTATATGTAGGCTCTACTTCCTGCCACTCTTGCTAGTTTATCTTCATAAATTGGTTTATTGAGCCAGTAATCTGCCACTTTATCTGTAAGAATGGCCATTTCTACCTTTTTAGTTAAAACTGCTTCCATACAGTCTTTAGCAGAATCAAAATAAATGATTTTTGATTTTGAATTTGTTTCGATCAGTAATTTTCCTACATGTTGCAAGTCGCTACTGACTGCAAAGATATGTTCATCATATTTCGTAACATATTCCCCTGCTCTTCTGACATAGGCTAAGGGGGTATCGAATAAGGAATCTGACTGATAAATAGCTTCTGTTGATTCCAGGTTTTCTAGAGACTCCCCTGTCCAAAGAAGGCCAAAATGCTCTTCTTGCATGGCTTCTATATTCTTGTCTAGAGTAGGATGTTTTACTGCTTCATATGTAAACTTCAGTCCGCTCATGGCAGCTAACTGATTCAGATAGTCCACCATAATTCCCTTGAATTCCCCATCTATATCGGTATATCCCATGGGACGACGAGCTTCAATGCCCTTGATTACAATAGTTCCTACAGAGTCAAGATATTCTCGTTCTTCTCTCGTAAGATATAAATGTGTTACATCTTTGGACACATTGTAAAAGGTGCGCATCAAAACCTCTTCTAGGTTAGGATTGCGGACTCTGATTTTTTGCATAGCTGAGTTGATTGCATCCATCAACTCACGATTTTGTTTACTTGTACAAATATAACCAGGAGAAAAACTAAATCGATCCACTACTTTTACATTTGTCTGAGGTGTAAAGATACTGGATACCATCATGTCAATGGTTCCTTGGGCGAGAGCGTCTTTTGCTTCTGAGTCATTTGGAAATGAAACTATTTCACAATCTAACTCCATTTCCTGCAAATACACATTTAAGGTTTCTTGAAAATAGGTTTCTGTGGAGACACCAATCCGAGCTCCATCAAAGGCCTTGTAATCTTGATAATAGATATCACTATTGGAGGGGGCATATAAAACAGGATAATCATATCCCATAGGAATATTGGAAAAAAGAAAAACTCCTCCCCTGTCTGAGAGTTGGTGAGTCATGATTGTGATGTCTAATTCACCATTTGCCAGTCGCTTCATGCAGTTTTCCCAGGAATCAAAAACATATTCGTATTCCCACTGGGTATACCGTGCTATTTCTTCTAGATAAGAAACTCCATAGCCACTGTAATTTCCAGCTTCATCTTGGAAAATAGGGTCACAATCTGCATAACCCACCTTCAAAACTCTGGTGGACTCATTACTTTCTGCTCCATGGATTAAAGCAAGAAAGAAAGTTACTATCAAGATGATGTTAAACATTTTTTCCTTCTTCTTTTATACCCCCCCCCCTATATAGCGCTATCTGGCTAAGGTGAGTCTAAAACTGATAACGAAAGAAAATGGATTTTTTCCGTTATTTAGCATATACATTTTAACACTAGAATTTAAAATTGACAATTATTTTATATCTAATACGAGTTTATTTTTTCTAAAGATAAAAACCGAATTGTTGAAAATGGAGAAATTAAACTAAGTCCCCGGAAGAAAAGACTTGTATACTAGTTTCAAGAAACAGCCCCATCTATTCAGCAGTATAGCCCGCTGAACGAAAATGCTGGGGCAACAGGGAGGTCCCCTGAGC
>JAZQSR010000120.1:0-4718 GCA_045630225.1 Treponema sp.
AATGCAACCAATCCAATAACTGCGGAAATACAATCATTTATCATTTCTGCAGTAAAGAATTCTTTAATGGCCTCTATCATGATTTACTCCTGTGAGGTGAGATTATTATGCATACAAAGGTCTGCAATGGGACAGGCGTCACATTGCGGGCTACGAGCAGTACAAATATACCTACCATGAAGTATAAGCCAATGGTGGGCGTGTTGCATATATTCTGAAGGAATTACTCGAATCAAGTCTTGTTCCACCGTTTCTGGGGTGGTACCATTGGAAAGACCCATGCGGGGACTGATTCTCAGTAGGTGGGTGTCCACTGGCATGGTGGGCTCGCCGTAGACTACGTTCAAGATAACGTTGGCGGTTTTTCGGCCTACACCAGGTAATTTTTGCAGGTCTTCTCTGGTTCGAGGGATTTTACCACCAAAATCACGGACAAGGATTTGGCTCAGCTCCATTACGTGGCGAGCCTTGGAACGAAACAGCCCAATGGATTTGATGTAGCTAATGAGGCCTTCTTCTCCCAACTCCAGAATTTTTTCTGGACTGTCCGCCACTTGGTACAAGGGAGCGGTGGCCTTGTTTACACTTTTGTCCGTGGCCTGGGCAGAAAGCACTACAGATACCAACAAGGTAAAGTCGTTGGGAGCAAGTAATTCTGTTTGGGGAGCTGGATTTGCAGCTTTAAATCGCTCAAAAATCTGGATGATGCTTTCCGGAGATAAAAGTCGTACGTGAGATTGAACCTTGGGTTGGGAGGCTTTTGCTTTTCCTCTCGCTCCAAGTTTCTTTTCCCCTTTGGAAGATTTTTCCTTTTGAGAGGTCATGTTTTGGCCTTATTTAATTGCTTTTTTCAGCTGTTCCAGTTTGTCTGTTTTTTCCCAGCTGAATTCGTTGCGTCCAAAGTGTCCGTAGGCTGCAGTAGCCTGATAAACGGGCTTCTTCAAGTCCAGCGTCTTGATAATGCCAGCGGGGGTGCAGTCAAAGACTTCTTTTACAGCCTCAGAAATAGCAAAATCTTCTACCTTGCCAGTTCCAAAGGTGTCTACCATGATGGAAACAGGGAAGGGTACACCAATGGCGTAGGCCAGCTGTACTTCGCAACGCTCTGCCAAGCTAGCTGCTACCACGTGTTTTGCAATGTAGCGAGCCATGTAGGCTGCAGAACGGTCTACCTTGGAAGGGTCTTTTCCAGAGAAGGCTCCACCACCGTGACGTCCCATACCGCCGTAGGTATCTACGATGATTTTGCGGCCAGTAAGACCTGTGTCACCAAAGGGGCCACCTACAACAAAGCGACCTGTGGGATTGATAAAGAATTTGGTGTTGCTGTCAATCAATCCAGTGGGATCCAGCACTGGTTTGATAATCTGCTCAATCATGGCCTCTTTGATGGTGCCATGGGTAACTTCAGGATTGTGCTGGTGGGAAATAACTACAGTGTCAATACGAACAGGCTTGTGGCCTTCGTACTCGATGGTAACCTGACTCTTTGCATCGGGGCGCAACCAGTTGATGGCACCAGACTTTCGCAGGTCTGTGGCTTTGAGCAAGAGCTTGTGGGCGTACATAATGGGAGCAGGCATAAGCTCAGGTGTTTCAGAGCAGGCAAAGCCAAACATCATTCCCTGGTCACCTGCACCTTGCTGTCCCTTGTATTCCTCCAATCCTGTACCTTGAACACCTTGGTTAATGTCAGGAGACTGGGAGTGAATCATGTTCATGACAGCCATGGAATCGCAGTCTAGCCCAAAATCAGCATCGGTATAGCCAATTTCCCGAGCAATATTTCGGGCGGTTTGTTGTACATCCACAAAGGTGTTGGTAGTAATTTCTCCACCAATCAAAACGAGGGCGGTGGAAGCAAAGGTTTCACAAGCTACGTGGCTTTCTGGGTCATTGCGTAGACATTCATCTAGAACGGCATCGGAAATCTGGTCGCAAAGCTTATCGGGATGCCCTTCGCCTACAGATTCAGAGGTAAAAAGGTATCTATTCTTGTTCATAAAGAGCTCCTTGGGCTGAATATGCCACTTTGAAATATTTCATGGGTACTATACCATATAATCAAAATGTAGTATACTACAGATATATTGACACTTTATCATTTTATAATCGGAGGATAGCCCATGGCTTGCGACAAGAAATATTTAAAAAGCCAGAAGGAATGTAACGTAACCTTCATTTTATCTGCTGAAGCTGCTGCTGGTGCCACTGAAGTTTGGCTGGCAGGTGATTTCAATAGCTGGAGCAGTGTAGATACACCTATGAAAAAGAACAAGGATGGTAGTTTTTCCGTTAAGGTTAAGCTGGCAACAGGACGGGAGTACCAGTACCGCTATCTTTTGGATGGCAAGCGCTGGGAAAATGACTGGGAAGCAGATAAGTACGTTCCCGCTCCTTTTTCCAACACCGATAATAGCGTGGTAATTGTATAAGCAAGGAAAAACTTGTAGTGATAAACCGGCGGCAGATTCTGTTGCCGGTTCATTTTTTTGTAGGCAGTTGTTGCAATTTTGGTTGCATGTAATGGACTTGGACAGGAAGTAGGATGGGGTTTGGAGAACTGGTGTTTTTGGCGGTGGGCCTTGCCATGGATGCTTTTGCAGTAAGTGTAACCAACGGTATGTGTCTCAAAAAATGCGGCTTGAAAGAGATTCTTGCAATGGCTCTTACCTTTGGTTTTTTTCAGGCAGCAATGCCCCTAGTGGGATTTTGGGGAGGCTCCTTCTTTTACGAACAAATTAAAGCGGTGGACCACTGGATAGCCTTTGGCTTGCTGGCTTTTCTTGGTGTCAGGATGATTATAGAAGGAATTAAGTCTTGGAAGCAGGCGGAAGGTGAAGGTTGCGACATTGAAGGCTCTGTCCTTACTGTAAAACTGCTGCTGGTTCAAGGAGTGGCCACCAGTATTGATGCACTGGCGGTGGGAATCAGCTTGTCGGTGGTACAGGCCAACATTTTTTTTGCAGCGGTGATCATCGGGTTGATTACCGCCCTCCTGTGTTCAGTGGCCTCTGAGGTGGGACGCCGCTTTGGAACCATGCTGAACAACAAGGCGGAGATTTTAGGTGGGATCATCCTTGTGGGCATTGGTGTCCGTATTTTGATTTCCCACCTTATTGCTTAGAGACGGCAAGGGTTAATCGTGATGACCATAGAGACTGCTGACATCAGGCTCTTCTTCTTGCTGCTTAATAAATATATGTTCTAGGGCAGGATTTAATTCTATATCATTATCATAGTTGGTATAGCAATTCTTTCCTGAGCCCTTGGAGTGGTACAGGGCCATATCTGCACGTTTTAGGGCTTGATGCCAGCTGGTATCAGTGGGGCGGAACCAAGCAGAACCAATGGATATGGAGGTATGGAATGAGCCTCGGTCTGTATCAAACTGAAGTTGGTGTACACAGAACAAAAGTTTATCAGAGAGAGACCTGTCGTAATCTTTGTCAACACCATTGAATACGAGAACGAATTCTTCTCCACCCCAACGGAAGAGCCTGTCAGAAGAGCGGATATTCCTGAGAATTTCCTTGGTGGTGCGTTTTAATACCTCATCTCCCACATCATGCCCGTAGGTATCGTTTGTTTTTTTAAAGTTATCCAAATCCAACATCATAACAAGGGGGGAGAGCTTTCCTCCTTGAAATTGCTGGAACATGGTGGACAGGAATTCTTCTCCAGATTTTCTGTTTAAGGTTCCTGTTAATGCATCTATGGTAGTTTCTTTTTCGATATATTCCTTGATTTGGGTGTTACGTCGTATATAATTCAAGAGAATTAAGACAATATCCAAGGTAAAGACTAAAATCATAAGGCTTACAATTGAAATGGATACAGTCTTGGAGAGATCTTGGCTGTAGGATTCTAGATCCCTGGATTGAGATTGTGCATAGAAGAAGACACTGGAAAGTGGTTCTCCAGTAGCAATAATCCAATTGAAAGGCTCGTAGTGCATTGCAAAGGATGCTTTCTTGTTGATGAATTCAGTCTTTTTATTTTGGAAGTTGTAGGTGTGGAAGACTTCTCCGTCCTTCAAAACTCCTTCAAGTTCTGTTTTATAGGGAAAATTTCCATCTACATCCATAGTATTCGTACTTAGGTAGCTTCCCTCTGTTTCTGGGAATTGAGGATGCATAAGGCGAATAGCATACTTATCTCCACCTTCGTAGTTCAGAATTTCATTAACCCAGATATATTTTCCGGTTCCATAGGACGTGTCGTGAATGAGTCGGTGGATAAAGGCTTTTGTTACTTGATTGATTCTTTCTTCAGAAGCAAGTACAAAAAGGCTTTTGTTGTTGTAAGGGGTAATTATGTGATAAGGACAAGAGGCAACATAATTATACCACTCAGTAATGGGAACAAAGGATTTTATCTCCTCAATTCCGTTACTAGTTTGAACAAACTCAGTTTTTTCTTGAGTGTAAGCATCGTATAATACCAGTTGCAAAGCCTTTCCGTCTGTCATTGTATCAAGGAATCTCACCCAGTCATGAAAAACTTTTCTATCCTCGGTGGCAGTACGAGCTGCCATTCTACTGATAAATTCTCCCTGGGTCTTTATTACAGACAAAACCGTTTCTCGTTCATGCTCAATGTAGCCAATCATATTTTCCACCCGTTCCCGCATGGTGCGTTGGGTAATATTTAAGGCTTCTTTTTCCAAGGCATCTACCACATAGTTTGCCATATTATCAATAAGCAAGGAGATGAGG
>JAZQSR010000121.1:0-3484 GCA_045630225.1 Treponema sp.
TATACAGGCTTTATTACTTGCATTGACCTTTCACTTGAAAAACTTGAATATCTTAGAACCGCTACAGATGAACATGGTTTATTATATTCAGACGCATGGTATAAGACATCCTTTGACTTTATTGAAACATCACTAAAAAAAAATTAAAGACAAAGTACTTGAAACAAAAGAAAGCAAGGATCACTGTTGGTTTGCCTATGTGGAAAGACCCTGTACGACTAGGCAATTCAGATTCAAAAGTATTAAATAATTTGGAACGGCTTATTGCTGATATTGATTCTGACATAGACAAAAGAAACAAGTAAAATAATGCAATCTTGCAGTCAGTAGATAAAATACTCACTGCAAGATTTATTTTACCTCCCCTTCCCCGTTCAACTCACTCCATTCCAAGCTCATCTACAAGCTCAAATCGATAGTGCTGCTGTACCTCAGGATATTTCTCTTTATCTATTGGGGACAAAAACATGGATTTTTCTCGAATCCACAAGGAATGCTCACCATAAAGTTGGCGGTAGACAACATACTCTTCTTGGGTTTCTGAGTGGAAGGCAACATCTTCAACAATGTAGTACTTGTTCTTGAAGTGACGATAGATTCCGTGAATCTTTACCTCTCGTTTCGCCTCATTCATATTATGCTCCAAAATCCTTGCAATATAAAAAATCCCCCACTTTGCAGCGGGGGACTGGGACGCAAGCCTTCGGCTTGCTATTTGAGTTTCTACTGCCTTATTTATTAAGGGCAGTAGAAACATCCACGGCTACGGCAACGGTGGCACCAACCATGGGGTTGTTTCCGATTCCTAAGAAGCCCATCATTTCTACGTGGGCAGGAACGGAAGAAGAACCTGCAAACTGAGCGTCAGAGTGCATTCTTCCCATGGTATCGGTCATGCCGTAGGAAGCAGGACCAGCTGCCATGTTGTCGGGGTGCAAGGTACGTCCAGTTCCACCACCAGAAGCAACGGAGAAGTACTTCTTACCCTTCTCTACGCATTCCTTCTTGTAGGTACCGGCAACAGGATGCTGGAAGCGAGTGGGGTTGGTGGAGTTACCAGTAATGGAAACGTCAACTCCCTCGTGCCACATAATGGCTACACCTTCACGAACATCGTCTGCACCATAGCACTTTACCTTGGAGCGATCACCCTTAGAATAAGGAATCTCCTTTACAACCTTCAGTTCACCAGTGTAATAGTCAAACTGGGTCTGTACATAGGTAAATCCGTTGATACGGCTAATAATCTGAGCGGCATCCTTTCCAAGACCGTTCAAGATACAGCGGAGAGGCTCCTTACGTACCTTGTCTGCCTTGGCGGCAATCTTAATGGCTCCCTCAGCAGCAGCAAAGGACTCGTGTCCAGCCAAGAAGGCAAAGCACTTTGTCTCTTCCCGCAACAAACGGGCAGCCAAGTTTCCGTGGCCCAAACCAACCTTGCGGTCTTCGGCTACAGAGCCAGGAATACAGAAGGCCTGCAAACCAATTCCGATTGCTTCAGCAGCATCAGCGGCATTCTTGCATCCCTTCTTGATGGCAATGGCAGCACCAACAACATAGGCCCACTTTGCGTTTTCAAAACAAATGGGCTGTGTTTCCTCTACAGTCTTGTAGGGATTGATGCCAGCCTTGTCACAAATATCCTTAGCTTCTTCAATAGAAGCGATTCCGTTTTCATTCAACGCCTTGTTGATCTTGTCGATGCGGCGCTCATAGCTTTCAAATGTAATCTTATCTGCCATTTTCTCACCTCCGCCTTACTCGTGCCGTGGGTCAATCAGCTTCACAGCACCATCTTCTGGAGTGGTGCGGCCATAAGAACCACGAGCCTTTTCCATGGCTGTGGCAGGATCATCACCCTTCTTGATAAAGTCCATCATCTTACCAAAGTGAATGAACTTGTATCCGATAATGGCTCCTTCCTCGTCAACGGCAACCTGCTCAACATAACCTTCGGCCATCTCCAAGTAACGAGGGCCCTTCTTCAAAGTGGCAAACATGGTTCCAACCTGGGAACGCAGACCCTTTCCAAGGTCTTCCAAAGAGGCACCAACCACCAGACCACCCTCACTAAAGGCAGACTGACTACGACCATACACAATCTGCAGGAACAATTCACGCATAGCAGTGTTGATTGCATCACAAACCAAGTCAGTATTCAGCGCTTCAAGAATAGTCTTTCCGATGAGGATCTCAGAAGCCATTGCAGCAGAATGGGTCATTCCTGAACAACCAATGGTTTCTACCAATGCTTCCTGGATGACGCCTTCTTTAACATTCAAAGTCAACTTACAAGCACCCTGCTGGGGAGCACACCAACCCACACCGTGAGTAAAGCCAGAAATGTCCTTCACTTCCTTAGCCTGCACCCACTTTCCTTCCTGGGGAATGGGAGCTGGTCCATGATAGGCGGACTTAACCAGTGGACACATGTGCTCCACTTCTGTTGAATACACCATAGATTTTCTCCTCGAAAAATTGAAGAATTTATTCCAAGCTGGAACATTCCCAGTATACCACATATATCCCCCAAAAGCTAGTATCCAAGGATATACCTTTGACAGTATTTTTTTTTTCTTGTACTCTGATAAAATATTTAGGAGGAAGAATGAAAAACAAAATATTTATTTTCTTGCTATTTTTTTTGAGCCTGTGTCTCCATGCTCAAACTGATACAACTACAGAATATCTCATTGGGGGTAGAGGTCCTGCAGGAGGTACACTTTTTGCTTTTTCCAAGAATTTAGCTTGGGAAATGAGTGCCCCCCTTGGTCACATGACCTGGGACAAGGCTTTTAAGTTCTGTGCAGAATATCAGTTTGGTGGATACGATGACTGGTATTTGCCCACAAAGGATGAACTTGAAAATCTTTATTACAATATGGTAAAACCAGGCTTGCTTCATGACCACAATACATATTGGTCTTCAAATCAAGAAGAAAGCATGGCTTTGTGGGGCTACAATTTTAAAAAAGGTCGCCCTGGTTTGTACGGTGCTGCAAAGAAATTGGAAGTCAGAGCGGTGCGATGTTTTCAAATTCAATAGCATCGGCGATGTTTCAAAATCCAGTAACATCCCCAAGCATTTAAAATGAAGAAGGGCTGTTTGGTAGAAAGCTTCCTGAATCATCTTCACGGAACTTTCACCACAGCCCTCTTTTTATTAGCCTTCAATTACTTGCTGAAACAACTTGCCTTAACACTGTGCTTCAATAACTTGACCTAGCATGGTATCAAGCATAATCAAGCAGCGAGGCACGTGGAAGGGCCCCTTGAAGGTACTTCCCTTGGTGGAAGGCATGGTGGGCTTACCGTCACGGCGAAGATAGCCATACCATTCTCCATATTCTGGGTCGCAGAAATACTGCTTGCAGTAATCCACCACCTTGTTGAACCAATCAAGATATTCTTGACGGCCAGTATCACGATAAATCATCAAGCTGGCAATAAGCATTTCGTTATGAGGCCACCACAGCTTCATGTC
>JAZQSR010000122.1:0-2099 GCA_045630225.1 Treponema sp.
AAAAATAGTTCATCCTGATACCAGTCCACCCGCAGAGAGAAGGTTTCGTCCTTGTAATCTGGAGATTGGGCCATGAATTTCCACACCCCACCTGTTTTGAAAATTCGCTTGTCAAAGCTTCCCAGGGGAATCCATTTTCCATTGTACAAGACAGAAAAGCTAGTACGTCCAGTTATATTTTTTCCCGTTTCTTTATCGGTGGCTGAATAATGAACCGTAATGTTTCGAGAAGCATAGGGAGTCAAATCCAAGTGGGCTGTGGCAGCCTCCTTTTCCATCACCAAGGATTTCCACCACACATAGGGGCCTGCCGCCACCTTTATGCGATAGGCACCCGGTCTCAGATATAAATCCTTTGCCCGATACACCACTCCTTGCTCACTTTTTTCCGCTGGTTCTAGACTACGACTTGAGCCTGGAATTTCAGGAATTTGCTCTCGGTCATTCCGAAAGTAAAATACCCGCACTGGCAAGTCTGCCTGAGAAGAAGCAGTGGCAGGCAGGGTAACGGAAACACTGAGAGGCTTGAAAAAGGGACTTAAAATCGATTTGTGAAACACATTGTCCTGCCACAAAGCCACCAGTCCCCACAGGGCCAAGACTCCAGCACAGGCAATGAGGGCCACATTCCGAGCAGTATGTTTTTTTGCTTCGATAGGAGGCACGGTAAAGGACTTGTCTCCCGCCAACACAATTCGTGCAAGATGAGTCCGTATTTCGTAATTATCATATTCTTTCAAATATCGTTTTACCAGCTTTATCACTGGCTTCATAGACTGAAAACGCCTTTCTGGACGAGTCTGCATCATCTTCCAGATTAAAAAACGAGGAATTGAAGAAATTGTCTTGTCGATTTTTTGGGGAGCAATATATTTTCCTTTTTGAATCAAATTCTTTGTGTCATCAATGGTGGCTCCTTTAAAAGGCTTTGCTCCCGTGAGCATTTCGTAAAGCATCACTCCCATGGCGTAAATATCTGCTCGCTTGTCCACAGAGCCGCTATCCTGAAATTGCTCTGGTGGCATGTAGGAAGGAGTTCCCACCGTGACCCCTGTTTCATCTACAGCTTCGTCTAGCTCCTTGTCGCTGGTGGCAATTCCAAAGTCAGCCAGCTTTACTACAGCCTTTTTGGAAATTAAAATATTTCCAGGCTTTATGTCCCGATGCACAATTCCCTTGCTATGGGCATATTGCAAGCCTAAACAGGCACTGTAAAAAATCACCATAGCCACCTGCTCTGGCAGCACCACCTGCTTTTGAATCAGCTTGTCTAGGGACATGCCATCCACATATTCCAAGGCAATAAAATGGTGGCTCCCTTCGGTAAAATAGTCGTGCATGTGAACAATGCTTTGGTGCTGCAAGTCCAGCAGAATTCGTGCCTCCTGCTTGAACCGGTCTCTGGCAGTGGAATTTCCTCGGATAGTCAGCCGCTTCAAAATGATTTCTTTTTTCAGTCCAGGATGAAGCACCTTGTACACCGTTCCCATGCCACCCTTGGCAATAACAGAAATCACCTTATACTTTCCAATCATTTGAGGAGGCCCAGACTTCTCCTTGGAGGGAACTGAAGCCACTTTTCTTTGAGGCATTTGAGGTGCTGCACTGATTATGGTTTGTGGAATGTCATTCATACTCTACTCCATTATTAAAAGCGAGAAAATCAATTTCCCAGCTGAATAAAGTCTAAATCAAAATCAAAGCTACGATGGACAGGCACAAGAGCCACCTGATGCCGACGGGGATTGTGAAACTGTACAAAAAGTCCATCCTGACGCAGCCGATAGGTTTCCCCAATGGTTCTATGTCCTCCAAAATACAAGCAGGAATTTTTTCCTTCCCCAAACCACTGAGGCAAAAATTCCTGTAACATTGAAGCCACCGATCCTTCTTGGCTTTCATCGTTCCCTGTCCAGGTAAGGCCATACACTACCTCACCAGAGGAATCAGACAAGGCATCAATCACTTCCTGCTGACTAAAATGACTCGCTGGTTCACTATGGCTTATAAGACACCTAGGAGCCTTTACCAGCAGGGGCAAAAGCTGTTCAAAATGACTATAAAGATAGAGAATATCTTCTCCATAATACTGCTGAACA
>JAZQSR010000123.1:0-4520 GCA_045630225.1 Treponema sp.
TTTATATATTAGAAATATATTATTTTGAAACAACTATATTGAAAATTTTTTGATCCTGCATTCTCGAGTTTTTAGGAAATTGAAATCTCCAGTGAACTGTGGTATCATTTAAATTGATGTCCTTTTTTTGAGTGGTTTGAAACAAACCTGTTGGGACAAAAGGAGTAACCATGAATCCAAGTGAAATTGCTGGCGTATTGGCTGCCCAGAGAAATTATTTTAACAGTGGGGTAACCCTGTCTGTGTCATTCAGAATCGCCATGCTGAAAAAGTTGTATGAGGCTGTTGAAGGGCGAAAGGATGCAATTTTGGCAGCCCTTACTGAGGACTTGGGAAAAAGTGATTACGAGGGATTCATGTGTGAGGTAGGTTTGAGCCTTACAGAAATTTCCTACATGATAGGCCATGTGAAAAAGTTTGCCAAGGAGCAGGTGGTGAAAACTCCCTTGGCTCAGTTTGCTTCCCGTAGCTACAAAAAGCCAGTGCCCTACGGCAATGTGCTGATTATGAGTCCCTGGAATTATCCATTTTTGCTGACTATAGAGCCTCTTGCCAATGCCATTGCGGCAGGAAACACGGTAATTGTAAAGCCTAGTGCCTATTCTCCTGCCACCAGTGCCCTTGTGGTAAAACTAATAGAAGAAACTTTTTCTCCTGAATATGTTGCCGTGGTAACTGGAGGGCGACAGGAAAATGCTGCCTTGCTCCAGCAAAAATTCGATATGATTTTCTTTACAGGCAGTCAGGCTGTGGGAAAAGAAGTCCTTCGTGCCGCTGCAGAGCATTTGACTCCTGCCGTATTGGAGCTGGGGGGAAAGAGTCCCTGCATTGTGGATGAAACGGCAAAAATCAAGTTGGCAGCAAAGCGAATTGTTTTTGGCAAATACATGAACTGTGGCCAAACCTGCGTGGCTCCAGACTTTATCCTGTGTCATTTTAGCGTGAAGGATAAGTTTGTAGCTGCGGTGAAAGAGGAAATCAAAGCTCAGTATGGGGAGGAGCCTTTAAATAATCCTGATTACGGAAAGATTATCAATGAAAAGCATTTCCAGAGAGTTCGTGGACTTATTCAACAGGAAAAGGTTGTGGTGGGTGGTGCTTCCAACGAGGCTACTTGCCAGATTGCACCTACAGTGATGGATAAGGTGTCCTGGGAAGATCCTGTAATGCAGGAGGAAATCTTTGGGCCTATTATGCCGATTTTGACTTATGACAATCTTGACCAGATGATAAACAAGTTGCAAAACTGGCCCAAGCCCCTGGCTCTTTACATTTTCTCTGAGAAAAAGTCTGCCATTGATGCTGTAACGAGCAGGATTTCCTACGGCGGTGGTTGTGTCAACGATACCATCATTCATCTGGCTACCAGTGAAATGGCCTTTGGAGGTGTAGGAGAAAGCGGTATGGGTGGGTATCACGGTAAGGCCGGTTTTGAGGCCTTTAGCCACACCAAGAGTATTGTGGACAAAAAGACTTGGATAGACTTACCTGTTCGCTATCAGCCCTACAACAGAGGCTTGTACGGTAAACTCTTGAATTTGCTGTTACGGTAGCAGGAGAGACTGAAAATCCAGATTCGATTTTTCTATGAAAAGTCTCCACAAAAAAGGTGATGACCAGCAACACTGCCAACCATCACCTTTTCGTTACGATTACTTTACATCAAATCGGTCGGGGCCGACCTCCGAAGTTCGATTACTTTACGTCAAATCGGTCGGGGCCGACCTCCGAAGTTCGATTATTTTACATCAAATCGGTCGGGGCCGACCTCCGAAGTTCGATTACTTTATGTCAAATCGGTCGGCGTTCATAACCTTGTTCCAGGCGGTGATAAAGTCGGCTAGGAACTTGTTCTGGGAATCGTCGCAGGCGTACACCTCGGCATAGGAACGCAGCTCGGAATTGGAACCAAAAATCAAGTCGGCACGGCGGGCTGTCCAAACCTTCTGACCTGTGGTGCGATCTGTAGCCTGGAAGAGGCTAGGATTTCCTGCTACTGGCTTCCATGCGTAGCGAATGTCCAGCACGTTCACAAAGAAGTCGTTGGTGAGGACTCCAGGACGGTTAGTAAAGACACCTTCTTGAGCCTGGTTGTAGTTTACATCCAGCACTCTCAGGCCACCCAGCAGGACAGTCATCTGGGGAGCGGTTAGCCCCAAAAGCTGGGCTCTATCTACCAACAATTCCTCGTCGGACACAGAATCAAGATTTGTTCCAGCCTTGCGGTAGTTGCGGAATCCGTCGGCCTTGGGCTCTAGCACACCAAAGGACCGAACATCGGTCTGTTCCTGGCTGGCATCGGTGCGTCCAGGGGTGAAGGGGACGGTTACTGTGGCTCCAGCCTTTCGTGCAGCTTCTTCAATTCCAGCAGCTCCACCAAGTACAATCAAGTCTGCCAAGGAAATCTTCTTGCCACCAGCAGCTCCATTGAATTCAGACTGAATCTTTTCCAATGTCTCCAATACCTTTGCCAGTTGACTGGGCTGGTTTACCTCCCAATCCTTCTGGGGAGCAAGGCGAATGCGGGCACCATTGGCACCACCGCGCTTGTCGGAACCACGGAAGGTAGAAGCTGAGGCCCATGCGGTGGATACCAGCTGGGAAACAGTAAGCCCGCTGGCCAAAATCTTTGCCTTCAGAGCTGCAATGTCGGCCTCATCCACCAGCTGGTGGGTAACAGCAGGAACAGGATCCTGCCAGATCAATTCCTCTGCAGGAACTTCTGGGCCAAGATAGCGGGAACGAGGGCCCATGTCACGGTGAGTCAGCTTGAACCAAGCCCGTGCAAAGGCATCTTGGAACTTTTCAGGATTGTTCAAAAAGTCCCTAGCGATGGGCTGGTAGATGGGGTCAAATCGCAGGGCCAAGTCGGCTGTGGTCATGATGGGGGCGTGGGTCTTGCTGGGATCGTGGGCATCTACA
This sequence comes from Treponema sp., assembly GCA_045630225.1. GTDB lineage: Bacteria > Spirochaetota > Spirochaetia > Treponematales > Treponemataceae > Treponema_F. Next base: position 2,923 of record JAZQSR010000123.1, read on the forward strand.
ACAGTTTTTGCAGCTTCAGGATCTGTGGGAACCCACTGGTATGCTCCTGCAGGACTCTTTACTAGATTCCAATCATACTTGAACAGTGTCTCCAAATAACCCATATCCCATTTGGTGGGATTTGGCTTCCAAGCTCCTTCAATACCGCTGGTAATGGTGTCTCCTCCCTTTCCAGTACCGAATTTATTGCTCCAGCCCAAGCCCATTTCTTCGATGGAGGCACCTTCTGGCTCTGGTCCTACATTGGCAGCATCTCCTGCTCCGTGGGTTTTACCAAAGGTGTGTCCACCAGCAATAAGTGCAACTGTTTCCTCATCACTCATGCCCATTCTTCCAAAGGTGGTGCGGATGTCACGGCCAGAAGCCACTGCATCAGGCATACCGTTGGGACCTTCAGGATTTACGTAAATCAAGCCCATCTGCACTGCTGCCAAGGGATTGTCCAGCTTTCGTTCGCCAGTGTAGCGATTGTCATCAAGCCACTTCTTTTCTGAACCCCAGTATACGTCCTCTTGGGGTTGCCATACATCCTCTCGTCCGCCAGCAAATCCAAAGGTCTTAAAGCCCATGGATTCCAAAGCACAGTTTCCAGCCAGAATCATCAAGTCGGCCCAGGACAGAGCCTTGCCATACTTCTTTTTGATGGGCCACAGCAGGCGGCGTGCCTTGTCTAGGTTGGCGTTGTCTGGCCAGCTATTGAGGGGGGCAAAACGCTGGGTTCCGTCACAGGCTCCACCTCGACCGTCTCCCACTCGGTAGGTTCCAGCACTGTGCCAGGCCATGCGGATGAACAGAGGGCCGTAGTGACCGTAGTCTGCTGGCCACCAGTCCTGAGAAGTAGTCATCAACTCAAAGATGTCCTTCTTGACCGCAGCCAAATCCAGTTTTTTGAATTCCTCTGCATAGTTAAAGTCCTTGTCCATGGGATTGCTCAGCTCTGAATTCTGACGCAAGATTCCCAGATTCAGCTGGTTGGGCCACCAGTCCTTGTTGGTGGTACCTCCACTAGATACGACAGGGTTGTGGTGGATTCCGGCAGCAGGATTTGCACTCATTCCTGTAACAGGACATTTCTTTTCTTCCATAATTTTCCTCCTTATGGGCAGCTTTATGTTAAAGGCAGTCTGGACAGACACCCTTAAAATATACATCTTGTTGTTTGATGAGAAACTTCGTTAAACCACTAAAAGCTACATTATTCATATCGATGTCAAAGTTATAGATTTTTCCACATTGCTCACATTTGAAATGGCCATGAAAATCAGCGATGATATCATAACGAGCCTCATTACTTTCTATCTGTAATTCTTTTACCACACCGATTTCCACCAAGGTTTTCAGGGTATTGTAAACGGTAGACTTGGAAAGGGTAGGCATTTCCTCCACTAGACTCAGATAAATTTCTTCCACTGAAGGATGACAGTGGTGAGAAGAAAGGTATTCCAACACTTTAAGTCGTTGATGAGAAAGAGTGTACCCCTTTTCTTTGAGAACTGCTTTTAAATCCTCCATGAGGGGCATGGTGTATTTTGCTTCTGTTGACATCAAATTATTCCTTTACAAACAATAATTTAAATATAGTAAAAATATCTATCAAT
>JAZQSR010000124.1:0-1793 GCA_045630225.1 Treponema sp.
CACCATTTTCAAAAATCATTGTGGCATTATATGAATCAGGAATATTATTATCTGTTCTATATACACACTCACAACATCAAGTATACCAGATATCTACTTGTAAAACTATTGATTATGGGCTATTATATTAAGAAACATATAATTTTTTTTGAGGTTGATGGTGTCTAAAATTCAGATGAAAAATGCCATTGCAGAGCTTGATGGCGATGAAATGACTCGTATTCTGTGGAAGGTTATAAAGGACAAGTTGTTGCTTCCTTTTGTTGATTTAAAGGTGGAATATTATGACTTGGGTCTTAAGGAACGAGATGACTCTGAAGATGCTGTCACCTATAAGGCTGCCGAAGCCATTAAACGATTAGGTGTTGGTGTAAAATGTGCAACTATTACCTCCAATGCAGCTCGTGTACAGGAATATAATCTCAAAGGCTTGACTCCCAGTCCCAACGGAATTATTCGTGCTGAATTAGACGGTACCGTATTCCGCAAGCCCATCATTGTAGATAACATTAAGGGAACTGTTTCCTGCTGGAAAAAACCCTTGATCCTTGGTCGTCACGCTTATGGAGATGTGTACAAAAACTGCGAAATTGCTGTTGACGGTCCTGGAAAGGCTGAACTGGTATTTACTTCTGCCGACGGAACAGAAATCCGTAAAACTATTATGGAAATGAAGGGTCCTGGTATTCTTCAGGGAATCCATAATACAGATAAATCAATCGAGAGTTTTGCCCGCTGCTGTTTCTTCTATGGCCTTTCTGAAAAGGTTGACGTGTGGTTTGCCACTAAGGACACCATCAGCAAGACCTACGATGGACGCTTTAAGGAAATTTTCCAGCAAATATACGACAAGGAATTCAAGGCTGATTTTGAAAAGGCTGGCTTGGAATACTTCTACACCCTCATTGACGACGCTGTAGCTCGTGTTATGCAAAGTTCCGGTGGTTTCCTGTGGGCCTGCAAGAACTACGACGGTGACGTTATGAGTGACATGGTGGCCTCTGCCAGCGGAAGTCTTGCCATGATGACCAGCGTCCTTGTTTCTCCCGATGGACATTTTGAGTATGAGGCTGCTCACGGAACAGTTCAGCGGCATTATTACCGATACTTAAAGGGAGAAAAGACTTCCACAAACCCAGTAGCCCTTATCTTTGCTTGGACTGGAGCCCTTGCAAAGCGTGGTGAACTGGACGAAACTCCAGAATTAGTAGATTTTGCCAAAAAACTAGAAAAGGCAACTCTTGACATAATTGAAGATGGAATCATGACTGGCGATTTGGCTAAAATTGCAAATCCTCCTGCAAAGCAGGTTTTGGATTCATGGCAATTTATTGATGCCATTGCACAGCGTTTGTAATTTTAACTGAAAACAAATGAATGTTCGGGGTTAAACATGATAAAAGAGACTTTCAAAATATTATGTGCAGATGATAGCGTTTCTATTCGTACCTATTTGACGGAATTGTTGCACTCTTGGGGTTATACCGTTACCGCCTGTTGCAATGGAAAGGAAGCTTGGGAAACATACCAAAAAGATCCTTCCTTCTCAGTCTTTTTGTTGGACTGGGTTATGCCAGAGATGAATGGTCTTGATGCCTGCAAACTTATTCGTCAAGCAGAGGACACTAGTTACAAGTACATCATTATGCTTACCAGCAAGGATTCTACTGAAAATATCGTAGAAGCATTGAATTCTGGTGCAGATGACTATTTGACAAAGCCCTTTCATCCAGCAGAACTAAAGGCTCGAATCCACACGGCTTATCGTTTGTTTGAATACGAACAAAAGCAGC
>JAZQSR010000125.1:0-11436 GCA_045630225.1 Treponema sp.
CCATGAAGGATGCCTATTCCTTCCACACCACTGCAGAAAGCTTGGATGAAACCTACCTTGCCATGGAAGCCGCCTACAAGCGGATTTTCAAGCGGCTTGGGCTTTCTGTTATCCCTGTTTCTGCTGACTCAGGTGCCATGGGTGGAAGTGGTTCCGAGGAATTCATGGTGGAAAGTGCCGTTGGTGACGATACACTGATTCTCTGTCCTAATTGTGACTACGCCGCCAACACCGAAAAGGCTGCCTGTGCTCCTGATGTTGCTCTTGATAAGGATGGAAATCCCCAGGTGGCCACAGAGCTTGCCATTGAAAAGGTACCCTGTCCTGGAGTGGAAACCATTGCTCAGATGGAAGAATTCTTTAAGATGCCTGCCACCCAGTTTATTAAGGTGTTGATTTACAAGGTATACAACTGCGAGCTTGATTTACGTACTGCTCCTGGCGGCCAAAGCTTTAAGCGAGAGGTTGAAGGTGGCGTACCTGTGTACCCTGTGTGCTTTGTGGCTGTTGCCATCCGTGGAGATTTGGATGTAAACGAGGCAAAGTTGGCCGCCAATCTTAAGGCTAGTGAGGTGGAATTGGCAGAAGAAGCTGATGTTATCGCCTATTCTGGTGCTCCCCACGGCTTTGTTGGCCCCGTTGGTCTTACCAAGCTGCCCTTGTTGGCAGATTTCAGCGTTATGACACAAAAAGAGGACGGTAGCTTTGAAGCCCATGTTCACGATGCAGTAACAGGCGGCGGTACAGCCGATGTGGACAATATCCACGTAGAGCCAATTCGTGACTTTGTTCCCTTTATCACAGCCGATGTTCGTACCGTTGTGACTGGAGACAAGTGCCCCTGCTGTGGAGGGGAGTTCTACAGTAAAAAGGGTAACGAGCTGGGCCATATCTTTAAGCTGGGCTACAAGTACAGCAAGTCCATGAACGTTACCTACCTTGATGAAAACGGCAAGCAGCAAACTCCTATTATGGGCTGCTACGGTATCGGTGTAGACCGAGCCTTGGCTTCTATCATCGAGGAGCACCACGACGAAAACGGTATCGTGTGGCCCATGAACGCAGCTCCCTATCAGGTTGTTATCGTTCCCGTAAAATACGACGGTCAGATGAAAGAAGTTGCAGATTCTTTATATAATCAGTTACAAAAGCTGGGTGTAGATGTTTTACTTGATGACAGGAACGAGCGTCCCGGTGTTAAGTTCAAGGATATGGATCTAATTGGTATTCCAGTGCGGATTGTTGTTGGCGACAAGAACCTGCCTAACGTGGAAATCAAGTTACGCTCCGAAAAGGATGCAAGCTTGGTGGCTCAAGATAAGGCAGCAGAACAAGTTGCCACCATCATTCGCGAGGCTTTGGCCCAACTGGATAACTAAGATTCACGAATAATCTGGCTCAAGGAGTGTTCTTTGGGCCAGATTGTTCACCCTCAACTAAAATTCTTGTAGAACTCGTTTTCATTGTCAAAAAATTTTTTGTGAACAGGATTAAGATGAAAAAAACAAGCCTTATTTCCCTCTTTTTTTCTTTTGTATTGATGATGACCGCTGCTGGTCTCTTTGCCTTCCCTGGAATTCAAAGCTACCTGAAAGATGAGTCTGGCCAGTATGTGTACTATCGTGATTATTCCTTTCCCTATGAAGCCTACGTGGGATTCCTCTATTATAACGAAGGGACTTATGGAATGCGATTTTACGCTCCCAATCAGCCTGTGGAAGGACTTGCCGCTGCAAACAATGGCGAAGGAGTTGGTGCTCCAAAATCTGTGGATATCCTTTTTACCGTAAATCCAGATGTGCAAGTAACGGAAATGACTGGAGAAAAGTTCCTCACCAACATTACAGGTAGCGACACAGAAATTGTAAACTATCTCCATGACTTGGTGTATGAATTTTCTGCTCGTCGCCGCAAGTTGCCAGAACCAGTGGTAACAGGAGAAGTTTCTCAGCGGGAGGATTTTTCTCAGTTTGGTGGCAAGGTTACCATGAAGTATGCTTATGACATTCCTATCTTCAATTTGAAGGAAATCATCGATGTTGACGGAAAACCTGCCTTCCAAGTGGCAACGGTGGGAGCCTTAGCTTCATCCAGCGACAATAGCTTCTTTGAATTTACTGGTTTTCCCGCTCCCATGCAGGACAAACCACGAAACTTTACTTCCACAGAGAAAAAGCCCAACCAAAAGATTGAGCTAGGAAGTCAGGAAATCAAGCTGGATAGCCAGTGGACCCCCGCAGCAGAAAATATGTACCTCCTTGGTGATGTGGCCATGGTGGTGTTTAGTGAGTTCCAGCCAGCAGAGCAGGTGGCATCAGCAGGAAGTCAGGCCATTTTTGATGCCCTGTGCCGAAACCTGTCCTTGGGAACAACTGGAGCCTATACGGACTGGGGCAACCGCAAAATCAATCGAGGCAAGAATGAGCTGGAAATCTCCATTCGCACTCACCTACCTCAAGATCAAGCCGTTTCCCAGAACTTCAAGTTTGTTACTAAAAACAAGGCTGGAGGCTACTCCATCATGACCCTCACGGTTTTTGACAAGGCCTACAAAGCCAATCGCAAATACTTTGATGCCATTATAAAAAGCTACAAGGTAAGGTAGTCAGAATATGAAAAAGGGCTTGATGGAAACCAAGCCCTTTTTGTTTATTGTTTAAAACTAGTAACTGATAGTGGTGTGCCAATCCAGATTCCCTCGCTACCTAGGTATTCCTTCTTTTGGCCATCAATAATGAACTGTACGCTGTTTACAGAAGCAAAGGAACAGGCGGTGTACACAACCTGCATTAACTGGTTCACCAGACCGTCTACCCCATAGGGATTGAACTCAAAGTCATCACTGAAATTCAAGGTGGCAACCTTATCTTTTACAGAAGCTGAAATGAGGCGGGTGCCAGAGGGAATCAGGGTCATGCAATTTTGGATAACGTCATCGGAATTGGGGCCTTCCAACAAGCTGTTGATGGCAGCAGTGAGAGGGGAATTTGACTTTGGAATGGTGCGTACCACTTCCTTTCGGGTAACAGAGCCGTCATTATTCAGCTGCACAAAGAAAAGCCGTACCTTGGTGTATTCTGTTACAATGCCTGCACTTTGTTCGGCTGTAATGGTACCGTAGGGTGTTTCAATGAGGACATCGCTAGGTGCGGGCAGTAGATCTTGAGGGACTGCTGCTAAGTCATCGGCAGCAGTAATTGGATCTGATGGACTTGACTCAACTACATTGAGACTGTTCAAGTCAATGGGAGATAAATCTTGGAATTCCACCACAGGATTATTAGGTAATTCAGAATTATCTTGGATAATAACGGCAGGATCTGAATTGCTGGGAATGATTGTTGTTGGTATCTCATCTTTGAGTTGGTAGTTTTCCACAAAGTCTGGTTCAGAACCCATCAAATGGGTAAAAAACTCTGTTTTTTTCAGTGTTACTAAAATGTCATCTTTCTTTATTAAAAAGGCTATAAGAAGACCAAGAGCTAAAACTAACCATACAATAACTCCTAGTCCAATTTTTCGTTTTCTTTTCTGTTGATTCATGGCCATAGTATAATATTCCCCTCAAATAGATGTCAATGTAAAAAGGTTAAAAAGATAGTGGTGCCTTGCCCTGCAAGACTTTGAATTTCCAGTGATATATCAAGCTTTTCTGCCAGGGCTTTTGCAATGGACAAACCCAAGCCTGTTCCGCCAGTGCGTCTATTTCGTGCTTCGTCTACACGATAAAATCGGTCAAAAAGGTGGGGAAGATGATGATTTTCGATTCCCCATCCCTTGTCTTGCACCCAAAGTGCTTGCTTTTCCTGATTCCATCCCACTGACACAAAGGCCGGCTGGTCACTGTAGTTCAAACTATTCTTTATAAATATACGTAAAATTTGTTGCAGGGCCTCTTGGTTACAAAAAATTTCTGTTTTATTAGGACAATCTATCAAAAATTCTGCTTCTGGATGGAGCAATTGAAAATCTTTGACTAAATTCTGCAAAAATTCCTGCAAGGAAATCTTTTCCTTGGGATAACTTGCCTTTTGATTGTTTTCTGTGCGAGTCAGCTGGAGCAATTTTTCAATAAGCTGGGACATGGAGCGACTTTCTTTTTGTAGGGTTTGCAAGGATTCTTCCAGTACAGCAGGATTGTCCTTTCCCCAACGACAAAGCAAATCCACATGGCCAGAAATTACAGCCAAGGGAGTTTTGAGTTCATGGGCTGCATCGGAGGTAAATCGACGTTGAAGCTCAAAATCTTCTTCCAGTCGGCAGAACAATTGATTGAATGTGGTGGCTAATTCCTGCAATTCATCCTTTGCCCCACCTTCGTCCAAGCGACTATCTAGTTTTTCACTGGTAATTTCCTGTGCTTGCTGAATAATTTTTCGCAAGGGATGCAAAATCCGACTACTTACTCCAAAAGCCACTAGGTTGCACAAAATCAGCAAGGGTAAGCTGAACAAGAGAAAGATTGGGGGCAGGCCTTCTAGTACCAAGTGGGCATTGTCTTGATGCAAGTCCACCGCCACCTGAATGCGATAGGTTTTGCCAGATTCCAAGGAAAATTCTTTTGCCACGTAGCGAAGGTTCAAGTCTCCATCAATAAAAAAGCCTTCCCGAAATTCAATGGCGGACTGACCTTCTGGTGTGTTGGGCAAAACTGGCAGCAGGGCATCGTTAGTACGGAGCAGGGAACCATCAGCCTTGGAAACTCGGTATAGAATATAGTAGGGAATTGCATGGGAAGGGAAGGCGATGTCATCTCGCAGTTCGTTTTTATAGCCGATTTCCACCAGAGACAAAAAATGGAGCAATTCCTTTGTTTGTTGCCGTTCAAGGGATTTTTTTGTGGTGGAAATCATTAAAAGGGAGAAAAAGAAAACGGAAACAAAAATCAGTAGGGTAAAGATTCCCGTCAGTTTTATGGAAAGAGTGATTTTCCGTTTCATGAGTTCTCTTTCATGATATAGCCAATGCCACGTAAGGTGGTAATGCAGGATTCTTTTCCCGCAACATCAAGCTTGTTTCGTAAATATCGTACGTACACGTCCACAGAGTTAGGGTCAATATAATGTTCTTGTCCCCAAACCATGTTCATGATCTGTTCCCGTGACAGGGCTTCATTTTTGTGGCTCATGAGACAAAATAAAAGCTGGTATTCCGTTTTTGTGAGGGCTAGGAGTTGGCCATCTAAGGAAACTTCCCTGGATTTTGGATTCAAGGTAATGTTCCTAAAAAACAACAGGCTCTCATCTTGTGTTGAGGTTGCTTGTGCTGAAACAGTTTCACTTCCCCAGGCATTTTTTCTTCGCAAAAGGCTTCGAATCCGTGCCAGCAATTCTTCTATGGCAAAGGGTTTAGGAAGATAATCGTCAGCACCAGCATCTAGGCCAGAAACCTTGTCTAGGGTATCTCCTCTGGCCGTAAGTAAAATTACTGGCACCGATGAAAGCTTTCTGATTCGCCGCAATACTTCCAGCCCGTTGATTCCAGGCAACATAATGTCCAGCAAAATCAAATCCCACTGGCCTTCTTGAAAAAGCTCCAAACCTTGCCGCCCGTCTTCTGCTACTTGCACCTGGTATCCTTCGTGAAGGAGTTCCAGTCGCACAAAAGAAGCAATGCCCGGTTCATCTTCTACAAGTAAAATCTTCTCCATGGTTTAGTCCTCCCAATCAAACTCATCATCTGGAGCAAGATAAAAAGCTGGTAGCGGTATCATGGGACTGCCCAAATATGATGTTAAGCCACTAATTTCAATACAGAGGGGTTCGTTTTGCCACTGAGGCAATTCAGAGAACATGACTCTATCACCCCGCCGATTGAAAAAAATCTGAATATTCTTTGGTAGGGGAAGTCCATTGATACGGATATTTTCTCGCGTCACTGATTCTGGGTGAACGGGAATGCTGAAATCGATGGAGATTTTTCCATCCTCTCGTTCACATTCTTCGATGTAAAAATTTTGTTTTTCGTAATAGGAACTATGTCTATCTGCACAAACTGGAGAAACGAAAGACAGAATCATCAGAATTAAAAATACTCCCTTTGTCATTTTCATCTCTCCAGTATTGTATCAGATTTTGAATAATTTAGTCGTCAAACTTTTGACCAAGGAATTTTCCATCCTTGTCAAAGAATACTTCCATGCCTGTAGAAAGTTTAATTTCAATGCGATTCAGTTCTTTTTCTACTTCGATAATCTTTGCATTGGCAAAATTACCGGTGACGTGGGAAGTTAAGGAAGCAGGCAAAGCAGCCACAGGAACACCCTCGTAGCTTTTGATGGTTTCCCACTCACCATTTCCCTTAAACTTGATTTCAGTGCGGTCATTAAGCTGAACTTCATACTCGTTAAATTCTTTTTCTACATACTGAACAGTTTTTCCTGCAAAGTTAGCAGCAATAAAGTCCTTTGCTTTCTGAGGCAAGCTCTCTGCAGAAACAATTCTGTCATCAGCACTTACTGTAGCCAAAGCCAAAACCAAAGTAACCAAAATCAATCCAATCTTCTTCATAAAAAAACTCCTTGTGTGTTGGTACAGCATCTTGTGCTGTTATCTGCCCTAACTATAATAAAATCCTGGGGCTTTTTCATTAAAAATTGCTGAGAAAACGGAAGAGGTTCGGTGAGAATTTGCGGAATTTATTTGGAAAATATTTTGGAGATAAAAAAAAGCCGATGCAAGTTCTGCATCGGCTTTCCTTCATGCTGATTATTGATATTCAGCCACGTTGGAAGCAAAAATTGCCTTGACTTGATCAACGGTAAGGATATTTGCCTTAACGAGGTCAAAGCATTGCTCGGAAACAGATCTGTTAAAGAACAACAGGTCGTCGGTACTGATGGAAACACGGATTCCAGCTTCCACAATCTTTTTGATGGGATGCTCTTCCAAGCTCTTCACTGCTCCCAGCATCACGTTGCTTTCTGGGGTGATGTTCAAGCGAGTATTTCTATCCTTCAGGAACTGTAGTACAGAATCATCCTGGGCAGCTCCAATTCCGTGCTGAACTTCTTCCAAATCAAAGAATTCTACAAAGCGCCGTACTGATTTTGCATCGGAGAACTCTCCCACGTGGGCCTTTCGTTTAATTCCTAACTTACCAGCCTGCTTGAAGATTTTGTTAAAGTCATCAATGCCATCTTCAACCTCTGGGCCGTACAAGTCAATACTGTTGAAAAGACCACTTTCAAAGCAAATAGGAGCCCATTCCTTGATTTTATCAATGCCGAAGGTTTTTCCCATTCCCAGCTCTGGTCGGAAGTTAATTTTACCAACGAATTTATCTTTTACTTCCTGCACCATCTTCAAGAAGTTGTCCACACCACCGCAGTGAATAACAAATCCAATATCAATGCTTCCTTCCAATACGGTAACACCATCTGCTATAGCATCGGTGATGGAAAGAACCAGCAAATCCGTTACATCTTTCATGGTCTTTGCACGAGGGCGAGTAAAATTGCCGATAATTTCATGCATTTCCCCAAGACCATTCATTTTTCGAGGGAAATTCGGAATATAAAAGCCTGCCCATGGAGCATAAGATGCATATCTCATTCCCAAATTCAAGTGATTATGGGCATCAAGTTTAGGAAGTGAGATAAAATCTGATACTGACATCATAAAAGTCTCCTAATTCATTCAATTATCGGCAGAAAAGGCAAAAAGCCCTACCGAAACTCTTTCCCAAGGAAGCTCCCTGAAAAAGAGCTTTGTTGGTTAATTGTTATGGTAGTAAAACCTTTTCCAGCTGGTTTACCAGTTCTTCAAAGGTTTTGAGTGCAGCTCGCACTGGTTCGGGGGATTCCATGTCTACACCAGCAACCCGCAGTGCTTCGATGGGGTAGCGAGAACCTCCAGACTTCAGGAAGGCAAAGTAATCTTCCCGCTCCTTTTCTCCACCCTCGGTAACACGGCGAGCCAGTGCCAAAGATGCTGAGATTCCTGTGGCATACTTGTACACGTAGAATGCTCGGTAGAAGTGGGGGATTCGCAAGCCTTCCAAATCGCTTACTTCTTCAAACTCCATGGTGGGGCCAAAATAATCTACCAAAAGCTGACGATAGGTTGCCCGCAGGGTATCCAAGGACAGAGGTGTACCAGATTCCACCAACTGATGGGTTTTCATCTCGAACTCAGCAAACATGGTTTGGCGGTACAGGGTGGCCAAAATGTCGGAAGCACGATTAGCCAAGAGATAGGCCTTCATTTCCTGGGTTTCTGCCTTGTCCAGTAGATACTGGAACACCAGCTGCTCGTTAAAGGTAGAGGCAACCTCTGCTTCAAATATGGTGTAATCGTACTGCATGAAGGGGTTTGACCGAGAGGAATAGTAGGAATGCATGGAGTGGCCCCCTTCATGAGCCATGGTGTACAAGTCCCGTAATACGTCTTTTTTGTAGTTCAGCAGGATGTAGGGATAGCCCACGTAGCCGCCGGAAGAAAAGGCTCCAGAATCCTTGCCCTTGTTTTCGTAGCGGTCGCACCAGCCTCCTAAAAGGCCGCCGCAGAGGGTGTCGGTGTATTCCTTACCCAGGGGAGCCAGTGCCTCACGGAGGATTTCTATGGCTTCTTCGTAGGGGATGGATGTTTTAACGCTGCTGACCAAGGGAACGTATACGTCATAGTGACGAAGCTTCTCTAGTCCCAGCACTCGGCGGCGTAGGTCGTAGTAGCGGTGAAGGGTAGGAAGGCTTTCCCGCACTGCTGCAATCAGGTTGTCGTATACTGATTCAGGCACCTTGTCGGGGAACAGGGCCATGGCTCTGGCAGAGGAATAGCCTCGGCTTCTGGCTTCAAAAATGTCCTGGTTTACGCTTCCTTCGTACAAGGCTGCGATGGTGTTTTTGTGACCATCAAACCCCTTGTAGAACTGGCCATAAGCAGTTTCTCGTATCTGGCGGTCTTGGTTTTCCAATAGCATGGAATAGCTGGAGTGGCTCAGGGGGATTTCACCTTGGGCAGTTTTAACGGTGCCAAAGTCCATGTCTACATCGGTGAGCATGGAAAATGCCTTGTCGGCAGTGCGGCTTGCTTCGCTTTGGAGGGCAAGAATCCGCTCTTCTTTTTCGCTTAAAATATAGGGCTTGAGACGCAAGAGCTTTTTCAGCCAAATGCGGTAATCGTCAAAGCTTTTGTCTTCAATCCAGGCGGTGATTTTTTCTTCTGGAATGGCTTGAATTTCTGGTGTTAAAAAGCTCAAGCGAGCATCGGCAGCAGATGCAGCCATAATGTAGCGGCTCTTTTTTTCTTGATAAGCACTTTTGCCAGCATCACCAGCAGAAAGCAGGAAGGCGTAGTGTCCCACCAGCTCTGAAATCTGGCTCATTTCGCTGAGTTTGGTAATGGCTGCCAAAAGATTTTCTGCTGACTCTCCAAGTTTTCCCTTAAAGGCTTCTATTTCTAGCGAAAGGGGCTGAATTTTTTCCAATTCAGCTTCCCATTCAGCATCTGACTTGAATAGCTGACTCAAGTCCCATTTATCGTTCTGTGGAATTTCATTTCGTGTAGGAATTTTTATTTCGCTCATAGATAACAGTATAGCATTTTTTTCACAGGTCGCCAATGTCGGATGAGGTCTAGAAGCTTGCTCAAATAGATATGTTTCAAGGTTTTGTCTCCTGTTCCGATAATGAATCTATGGGTATCTCTCAAATTATGAGTACAAGTTTAGCTGTTCTCCTTAATCCAGCAGTAATTTTTGCTGCTGTGGTGGTGATTTTTTATTTGAACTTTGTAAATTATGTGGTGCGATATCGGAAAAAGCCACCAAAGATAAAAAAGAAGAATGTTATTGCTGCTCCTGCACCTGCTGAGGATGCTGCTGGAGAGGATATTTAAGGTCCTTCTTTTTAGAAAGAGTGAGTCGTTTTGTATGTATCCCTTTGAGGGTAAGAAAACCTTGCTTTTTCAGCTGATGAATAAGTGAAATATAATCCTGTGGTTCGTAGATGGCTACAGGATTTTTTTTATTTGCTCGTTTTCTCAGTTCATGGGCAGCCTGCTCCACCGTAAACCTGTTGCTGTTTTTCTTGATAAATTGCAGGGTTTCTTCTATATCTTGAGCCTTTGTATTCAGCTTGCGGCCTGCCTCCTGGGCGTCACAAAAATCACAGCCACTGCAAGAAGTTTTTTCTCCTCCTAGCGCATCTAGCAACACCTGACGGCGACAGTTTGTTCCCGTGGCAAAATCTCCCAAAACTCGTTCTCGGCTTCCTTTTTTGTAAACTAGGGATTTTGCTTCATCCTCTGGGGCCCACAGGAGGATGGCCTTTGTGGGACTGCCGTCTCGGCCACCACGTCCTGCTTCTTGAATATAGGCCTCTGCTGTGGGGGAAACCTCTAGATGAATGACGGTGCGGATGTCACTTTTGTCAATTCCCATGCCAAAGGCACAGGTACAGCAGAGAATGGCGGACTTGTGGGGAAAGAACCATTGCTCAGTGGCAGTTTTTTCTTCCTTGGTGAGGCCAGCGTGATAAAACTTTACCTCATCAGCAGGGAAAATCTCTCGGAAAAGTCGGGCGGTAGTTTCTGATTTGGCTCTGGTGCCGCAAAAGATAATCATGGGCCGCTGTTCTTGGGTGGCCAGCTGGAGAGCCATTTTTTCCTTTATTCCAATGTACACCACAGAATAGTGAATGTTCTGGCGGTCTGAGGTGCTTTTCATAAGATAGGGTGGCTGGCCTGCAAAAAGGATTTCTGTAACTCGCTGTAGCACTGGTGGTGAGGCGGTGGCAGTAAAGGCGGTGATAATGGGAATTTTCAGTTTTTCCAGTACGGTGCCAAGATTTAAGTAGGAGGGACGAAAGCTGTCTCCCCACTCGGAAACACAGTGGGCTTCATCAATGGCGGCGTGAACAATATTGTAGGTGGCCAGCCTTTCCAGTAGCTTTTCTGATTGTAGTACTTCTGGGTTTGCCAAAATGATTTTTGCACCTGCATCCAGCCGCCGAAAATTTTCTGCTCGTTCCTCTGGTGTTTGCTGGCCACGAAAAAGCACTGCTTCTAGCCCCGCCTGCTGGATTCTCCGTAGCTGGTCTGACATGAGGGCTAGCAAGGGATAGATAATCAAGGTTCTACCATGGAGCAGCTGGGAAGGCACCATAAAGCACATGGATTTTCCCGCTCCTGTGGGAAGCAAAACCACCTGCTTGCCCTTGTTCATGATATCATCCTCTGGGGGATTTTCTGGTACAGCATGATTTTCAGTCTGTTGGAGTGGCTGGGAACAAGGTTGGGAGCGGTATCGTTCCTCGCATTCCATGATGTTGGCAATTACCAGCCGCTGCCAGGGATACAATGAGGGGACTCCAAACACATCCTGAGCAACAGCCACTGCAGGATCTCGCTCCACAGGAGTCAATTCTTCTTCATCAAAGAAATTTAAATCTTCCATACTCTTATTATAGGGTTGCAGGTGGGGAAATTTGGCAGGTTT
>JAZQSR010000126.1:0-1556 GCA_045630225.1 Treponema sp.
CCAGAAAGCTTCGACAACCTGGTTTTTCTTTGTACGGGTTCCCACTACTCGGAACGATTGACAATGGTTCTCATATTGGATGGCTGCTTTGGTAACATACTTGTTCCAAACTCGTTCGGTAAAACGATTGCGGAAATTATCCCATTGCCATTTTTGGTGTTCCGTTTGGATTTGGTATGGTCGGTCAAGCAGATATATCAAATGAAGACCAGAGCCAGAACATACACAAGCGGTGGGCATTGCATACGGCATGGAAGATTTTGTCCAGTCATGAATAAGCTGCTCCATGCCATGTTGTCTGCGGTGGCCGTCTTCATTTGCTGTGCGTGGATGGTCAACCTCTACAATGCAAGCATATATCCATCGTTCATTAGCTTTGGTTCTTTTACGGCCCAAGTATGACAAGGGAGCAATATAGAACTCGCTGTCTGTTGAGCCGTATTGATTGACAGCTTTCTCAATACGGCTCAAATCATCAGTCACTATGTAATTTTTCCAGACCTCTTTTTCTGTAAGAACCTTTTGACCAGAACGAGGGTCTTTCTTAAAGACTTTCTTGACCTGGTGGGTGTTCTCTAAAAGGATGGCATTGTATTTCCATTCCTGGTTGGCTTCCTCTGCTCTGGGGGTGGTGGTGTACTCTGCCAACTCACCAGCTGGGAACATATGACGATAGAACTCCATCGGTTCTATTGTTTCATACCCAGCTTTTGAAAGCCAACGGGCCAACTCTGTGCGTGTTTGTTTCATGTGCTTTACCTCATAAGTATTAGTGATGTAGAAAACAACTATAGGCTTCCCGTATATTAACAATAGACTTTTTTCCCTATCGGGTACCAAAAACATAGAAGATGCAGCAGCCGAACATTGACCAGCGCTCAATGGCCGAACAGCTAAAAATCTTCTGGTGGTATTATGGCAGCAATCCAATTTTATGGACGGGAAATAAAAAAGCCCAGGCTTCAACCTGGGTTTTCTGCTGCCCCTCACTCGTCAGCAGCTTTGACTATAGTAACGGCACATTACAAAAAAGGAGTGCCGTTTATATGGGAAGAAAAAAGAAACTTATCAATAAAACCAATGTTCCGCAGTATGCCGTTGAGCGGTTCGCTCGCTGCGTGTTTGATGATATAAGAGCCGACTTTGCACGGCCAGAGGTTCAAGCAGAATTTGCACTCTGGCTTGCGGAACGGGAACAGAATAAAAAGACAGGGGCTGCCAAAACGGCAGCCCTTGTTTCTGTTATGGGAAATAAACAAATAATCCGAACCCACTTCCGATTTGGAAGATATGGTTCGGATTATATTTGTTTGGTACGGCGAAAGGGACTCGAACCCCCGACCTACTGATTCGTAGTCAGTCACTCTATCCAACTGTGCTATCGCCGCATGTGCTCTCCTGAGCGCTTGGGTATAATAACACATCCTTTCAGAAAATGCAAGTACTTTTTTCAAAATTTTTAAAAAATTTTTTGAACCTATTTTCGGCCGCCCTTGACAGTCCCCGACACCCTATTGTAAAATAACACAAACCTTAAGGAGGGGCCCATGACACAG
>JAZQSR010000127.1:0-12721 GCA_045630225.1 Treponema sp.
TCGAGAACTATGCCACCAAGCCTCCGGCTCTTGACATTATAACAGCGTATATAATACTTGCTTCTACCGCTATTGACATAGGCAAACCAGTAATTTCCATCTGGGTCGGCCTGGGGATGGTCAAAAAATCCGATGGAGTAGGTGGGCACCTCCACGCTGCCCTCCATCCTCCCCGTCCGAGTGTTGAAGGAGTTGATGCGGTACACCAGTGTTTGCGCCTCTTGGTCATAGTAGTCGTCTGGGATGATGATGTGGTCCCCCGGCGTGCTGTAGCTTCGCACCACATCCTTGGTTCCTGCATTGTACACATCCAGTGTTGTCTTGGTGGGGTCTAGGCAGCCCACCAGCCCGCTTCCCATGCCGGCACTGCAGTACAGGGTGGGGTTGCTGCCAGCCTCCACGCACCGCCAGTTGGTCCAGCCGTGCTTTCCAGGGAAGAAGATCCAGTCCCACACCGTGTCCGTTTCAATGTCTATCACCACGAATATGTCTCCCTTCTGATCCTGCATACTGTCCCAGTTCTTGTTACCGAACAGGTGGCGGTTTGAGTACACCGGCATGGTCACCACTATGGGCTCCTTCAGGTGGGAGAAGGGCTTGATGGTTCGCTTGGCCTCTATGTGGGCGGTGTCGTCGTTGTCCATGTACAGCCAGGTGCAGGAGGTCAGGCTCACAGTTGTGGCCAGAGCCAGCAGTATAATCATCATCTTCTTTCTCATTTTTTTTCTCCTTCTTTTAGGCGGGAAACAAACATATTCCCTCCGTTGTCAGTCATTATTTATTTTTGTAGGAAACAACTCGGGCTGTCTTGCTGGAGGCGGCTATGTCCGAGGGAGACACCCAAAGGCTCCACGATGTATCGTAACGCCATGACACGTCATACCAGCCCCTCCACACCAGCTGGGAGCAGTAGAATCTGGTGGTGTGCCACTTGAAGGCAAAATCCCAACTATAGGGTTTTCCCCTGTGTCCCAAAGCATTGTCCGCAGCTCGGTTGTACTCCCCGTCAGATGCCCGCCTGTCCCTGAAGCCGGAGCGGAACCAGTCCCACACCCACACCCGCTTGTACACGTCGTACACGCTCACCTGGGTGGCGGATCCCCCGCTGTTCCCCGCCCAAAGCCCCAGCGGCTCCTTCTGCACGCCGTCCACCTTGCCCGGCCAGTTGGAGCTCTTGCCGGCGGGGAAGGACGAGACGGAGGTCTGGGCTAGGCCATTGTCTTCCCACTCGTTTTTCCAGCCATCCTCCGACATCATTGAAGCGTGGCCTACGTATGGCAAACCCATGGAGCTGGAGCTTTTCATCCCGGCGGTTACTAGAATCCGTCCCTTCTTGTAGGCGGACTTGTAGGCAGCCACCGAAGATGGTACAAGACAGTCCTTGGTAATCATGTCCTTGCCCTTACTGATTGAGCGGGAAGTGTCTACACTCCGCTTTTTCTCTTCTTTCTCAAATGCCTTTTTGTATTTTGCAATGAAGGCTTCTGAGTTGATTACCTGATCTCCAAATCTGGTTGCAGCTCGTGTAGTCTCCTCCATGGCGACTACTTCCATAGACATCATTTCCATTAAGGCTGTATCCGTAGCAAGTTTGTTGGCGACTTCGTTGATAGTTGTCTGATTCCAGAATTTTGCAAACTCCTTTTTTTCATCATCTCCTAAATTCGCAAAGGTTATGATATTGCCATCCTTGTCCTCAAGCTCCATCTCATACAGGAATTCTGGATACTCCTGAGACAGAATACTTCGACCTGCTGCCACATTGCTTCTGACGTACAGCCCCTGTACATAGCGCTCTGCAAGAGAGATCGGAGTGTCTACCGTCACTTTTTCAGGCTCGGCAATCTGAATATTCTGCCCGCATCCAGCCAGAACCAACACTGCGGTCATAATCCCTGCCGCAAAAGACCCCCTTTTCATTGTCTTCCTCCTCAATACTCTTTCGGTATTATATGGTTGCTTAAATTTTTATACGGAAATTTCCTTCCGTCAAGTTAAAAAAAGATGAATTAAGTTTTGATTGGGAGTGGTGCGATGGAATGTGTATTCAGGTTGAGGAAATCTCTATTTTGTGGAAGGAGATTCGCTCCTTGTTTTTTTTCTCCAATCCATTGTATAGTTAAATCATGCCTACAAAATAAGGAAGATCATGGCTTATATACAAAACATTTTCGACAAAAACTTCATTGAATATGCCAGCTACGTTATCCGTGACCGTGCCATTCCCGACATTGAGGATGGTCTCAAGCCAGTACAACGGCGAATTTTGCACACTATGTTTGCCATGGACGACGGCCGCTACAACAAGGTGGCCAACGTGGTAGGGGAGTGCATGAAGTACCATCCCCACGGAGACGCTTCCATCGGTTCGGCTCTGGTGGTGCTGGCTAACAAGGAATTGTTCATAGACAAGCAGGGCAATTTCGGCAACCTGTACACGGGAGATGGGGCCTCCGCTCCCCGATACATCGAGTGCCGCCTGAAATCCCTGGCTAAGCGGGTGCTCCATAATCCTGCCATTACCCAGTTTGTGCCCTCCTACGACGGCCGCAACAAGGAGCCAGTGGTGTTTCCTGCTAAGTTGCCTGTGGTACTGGTAATTGGAGCGGAGGGAATTGCGGTGGGAATGTCCACTAATATCCTAAGTCACAACCTGAAGGAAGTAATTCAGGCTGAAATCGCTTGTCTCAAGGGGGAGGAATTCCACCTGTATCCTGACTGTTCCACGGGAGGCCTCATCGATGTGTCTGATTATCAGGATGGCTTGGGAAAGATTATTACCAGAGCCAAGCTAGATACCAAGGATCCCAAGCGAATTGTCATACGGGAGCTGCCCTTTGGCTCCAATTCCGAGCGACTGACAGAATCTATCGTGCGGGCTGCAAAAAATGGCAAAATCAAAGCCACTTCTGTAACAGACTTTACTGCAGAAAAGGTGGAAATTGAAATTAAGCTGCAGCGTGGAGTCTATGCCGAGGATGTGGTACAAAGCCTCTACGCCTTTACCGATTGTGAGCAGTCTATTTCCTGCAACCTACTAGTTATTAAGGATAACATGCCCCAGGTAATGACCATTACCGAGGTAATTCGCCATCACTCCAATCAGCTGGTGGGCATTTTGCAGCAGGAGCTGGAGCTGGAGCGTTCTCAGCTAAATGACAAGCTCCATCTTCGGACCCTAGAGCGGATTTTTATCGAGGAACGCATCTACAAGCGGATTGAAGAAGAAAAAACTGAGGCTGCAGTCCACAAGGCTGTTATCTCTGGCTTTGAGCCATTTAAAGCGGAGCTCATTCGTCCAGTAAGCGACGAGGACGTGGAGCATCTTTTGAAGATTCCCATTCGCCGCATCTCCTTGTACGACATCAACAAGAATCGGCAGGAAGTGGTGGCTATTAACAAGCGGCTAAAGGAGGTGGCCAAGCTGCTGAAAAATCTGGTGGCCTATGCTATTTCCTGGCTGGAGGAAACCTTGCAAGCGGTGGAGCCTGAGCTGGCCAAGCGGCGAACAGAAATCAAGAAATTCTCTGCGGTGGATGTGCGGGAAGTGGTAAAGCGAGACATGAGCCTTCGCTATGACGGTAAGACGGGCTATCTTGGCACAGGCATTTCCACTGGCGGTGAGCTATTGCAGGTAACGCCCTACGACCGTGTGCTTTTTGTGAGAAAAAGCGGAATCTACACCGTGTGTCAGGCTCCGGAAAAAGTCTTTGTGGATACAGGAATGTGGTGGTGTGGCTTTGCAGATAGGGAAACCTTGTCCAAAACCTTGTTCACCATTGTGTACCGAGATCCTGCCACTAAGTTTTGCTCCATTAAGCGGTGTCGCATTGAGCAATTTATCTCCAATCGAGATTACCCACTGGTACCCGATGGCATGGAGGTGCTGCATATCAGTACGGACAAGAATTTCCGATTCAAGCTTCATTATGTAGAAAAACCGCGAATAAAAATTCGTGAGGAAGAATTTTCTGCCAGCGATTACGAAGAAAAGGGAGCTCGAACCTTGGGGGTACGACTTTCCGTTCGGGAAACGGAGCGACTAGAAGTGTTGAAAACTCGAAGTCGTGCTACAGCAACAAAATCAAAGCCTGCATTGAATGAGGGCAAAGAAGAAGAGGAGAAATAACATGGAAGATACAAAGATATTGCTGGGAAAAATAAATGCCAGTTTGAAAAAGAATCTGGGTAAAATCATTATTGCCCTGTTGCTGGTATTTCTTATAAGCGGTTTGCTGGCTCCAATCAGTGTGGTGATTATTTCGCTTGGTGGAGCTATGGCATTTTTCTTTGCAGCATTTGTGATGTTGCTTATTGCTGTTATTTTGTTCATGCTACAAATTAGCTTTGCCCAAATGTGCGGTAAAATGTATCGGGAGGATCCCTGTGTTTTGGGAAATTTGCTGGATTCTTTCCGAGATTGGCGACGATGTGGTACCTTGGCTTTAGGCTATGCTGTCAGTGCCATTATCATCTGTATTGTGATTGCACAAGGTGGGATCATGGTGGGCTTCTTGGTCTCTGGTGGCAACCCAGCAAATTTTGACAGTGAAAACGTACTTGGTTCCATGATTAGCTTTATGCCTGTGTTAGTAATGGTCTGCATGGGAATTTTCTTCTTGTTGGTGCTTTTGCCCACGTCTTTTACCCACTTAGTCTTGATGGATAATCGGGACATGCCACTTTTATCTGTTCTTCAGGAAAATCTACGATTGCTGAAGGGAAAGAAATTTCAGTTGGTAAAATTCCTCTTTCGTGTTGGCGGATTTTGGCTTGTAGGTGCTTTGATTTTCTTAATCGGAAGCTTTGCCATAGTTTCTGCTATGTATCTTCAGCCTGAAACAGCCGAGGGAACTTTGGGGGTATTGCAGCTTGCTTCTCAAATCTGCGATATGGTGTATTTTATCTGTGCCTATACTACCTTAATTCGACTGGTAACAGGTGTGGCTGCTTTTTATCAGGCAGTGCGGGATGAAGCTGCAGGAAAGGAACCTCCTTTGGAGATTTCAGCTTCTCAGGATAACCTGTAGTGGTGAGCCCTTATGGAAACCCTTGTTGAATATGCCAGTGCAGAGCTAGAAATCAAAAAATCTCGATTTTTAGCAGAGGTTTTTCCTGTGTTTAACCAAGCTGAGGCTCGCAGTCTCCTTAAACAGCAGAAGGAAAAGTATGAAGATGCAACCCACGTGGTTCACGGCTTTGTGCTGGGGCCTGCTGCAGAGGTTTTAGGTATGTCTGACGACGGTGAACCAGCGGGAACTGCGGGGCGACCAGTGCTGGATGTGCTGAAGGGTAGAAATTGTACCAATATTTTGCTGACAGTAACTCGCTGGTTTGGTGGTACGTTATTGGGAACAGGTGGCTTGGTGAAGGCCTATGGCGACAGTGCCAAGGCAGTGCTGAATGTTGCCAGCTTTCATGAATTGGTGGTTCGTCGTTCCTTTTCCTTTGCGGTGGACTATGATCAGTACCAGCTGGTAAAGCGATATGTACAATCGCCTGAGTTTACCAACCTTACAGAAGATTTTGGTGCCCAGGTTATTTTGTCTGGCTTTGTGGAAGCTCCCGCTGCCTCAAACTTGGCTTTGTTTGTAAAGGATTTGACCAAGGGTGCTGTGGTGGTGGAGCTAGGTGAAGAAGTTTATATGTAACGGATAAAAGGAGTGCGTGGTGGGACAGCCAAAACTGTTTAGAATCATAGACAAGGCAATTTTTGAATATAAAATGATTGAAGAAGGTGATAGGATTCTTATTGGTGCTAGTGGTGGCAAGGATTCTACAGCCTTGGTGGAGTATTTTGCCCACAGAAAAAGACAAGGACGGGAGAATTTTGACTTTACTGCCCTCCACGTGTCCACAGAAATTGCACCTCCCTTTGACCCTGGCCTGAAGCAGCTTTTTGCTAGCTGGGGAGTGGAGCCAGTAACCATTCCTGTAGGAGTGCTGGAACGACTTAAGCCCGGTCGATCCATGAATTGCTGGTGGTGCTCTACCCAACGTCGTACCGAGTTAAACGAATATGCCATGGCTCATGGTTACAACAAAATCGCCCTAGGCCATCATCTTGATGACATCCTCGAAACCCTTTTAATGAATGCCTTGGGAAAGGGGGAGCTTTCTACCATGCCACCACGGCTCAAGTACGAAAAATACCCTGTTACCATTATTCGCCCCTTGTGCTTTGCCGACGTGGAAACCATTATTGCCCATGCTCAGGAAAGCGGCTATATTTCTGCCACCTGTACCTGCGACTATCAGGAAAATTCTGGCAGAAAGGATGCCCGCCGCCGCTTGGAAGCATTGACGGAAGGCAATCCTGCAGAAAAACGCCGCCTCTTTCAGGCTTTGCGAAATATTAAAGCTGAGTATTTGCCATAAACCTCACCACAAGGAGTCCACCATGAAATACATCCTAGCCCTAGACCAAGGAACCACCAGTTCTCGTGCTATTTTGTTTGACCAGAACCAGCAGATTGTTGCCCTTGCCCAAAAGGAATTTCCCCAGATTTATCCCCAGGAGGGCTGGGTGGAGCAGGATGCCATGGAAATTTGGGCCAGTCAGTACGGGGTAATGATGGAGGTAGTGGCTCAGTCGGGTGTTCAGCCTCAAGATATTGCTGCTATCGGCATTACGAACCAGCGGGAAACTACAATCTTGTGGGACAAAACCACAGGAAAGCCCATTCATAATGCCATTGTGTGGCAGTGTCGTCGGACCGCTTCCCTGGTGGATGACTTAAAGCAGCAGGGACTGGAAGCTCATATTCGTCAAACTACGGGCTTAGTTCCCGACGCATATTTTTCTGCCACCAAGATAAAGTGGATTCTAGACAGTGTGGAGGGAGCTCGGGAAAAGGCCCAGCGGGGAGAAATCTTATTTGGTACCGTGGATAGCTGGCTTTTGTGGCGGTTGACGGAGGGCTCTGTTCACGCCACCGATGTAACTAATGCCAGTCGTACCATGCTTTTTGACATCAACAAGCTTGATTGGGATGGAACCTTGCTGTCTGCCTTGGACATTCCCGCTGCTATGTTACCCAAAGTCCTTTCCTCTAGCCAAATATACGGCTACACCAAAATTCTCGGTGTTGATGTTCCCATTGCCGGCATGGCAGGAGACCAGCAGGCAGCACTTTTTGGTCAAACCTGCTTTGAGCCAGGGGAAGCAAAGAATACCTACGGTACCGGCTGCTTCCTGTTGATGAATACAGGAGACAAACCCTGCTTTAGCAAGAATGGCCTTATTACCACCATTGCCGTGGGCTTGAAGGATAGGGTGGAGTATGCACTGGAGGGCTCTGTCTTTGTAGGTGGAGCGGTAATTCAGTGGCTGAGGGACGAGATGCGATTTATCGGTAGCAGTCAAGATGCTGAATATTATGCTTCCAAGGTGGAGGATAACGGCGGAGTGTATCTGGTACCAGCCTTTACTGGATTGGGAGCTCCCTACTGGGACATGTATGCCCGAGGAACCATCGTGGGGCTTACTCGTGGTACTCGTCGTGAACACATTATTCGGGCGGCTCAGGAATCTATTGCCTATCAGGTGGTGGATTTGGTGGGAGCCATGGAGGCCGACACTGGTATTACCTTGAGCCAGCTGAAGGCCGACGGTGGAGCTAGCCGAGACCAGTTTTTGATGCAGTTTCAGTCTGATGTGTTGAACCGTTGTGTTTGCCGCCCTGTAATTCGGGAAACAACGGCCCTTGGTACAGCCTATCTTGCAGGCTTGGCTGTGGGACTGTGGCAAAGTCGTGATGAAATTAAAACCTTGTGGCAACGGGACACAGTGTTTACCCCTACCATGGAGGAGGCTAAACGACAGGAGCTGCTGGACAAGTGGCACAAGGCGGTATCTCGCAGCCGAGATTGGAGCTAGAGGATAGGGAGGTTATTTCACCTCCCATCTGTAGGTTTTATTTAATTTTTTTAATGCTTTCGTTAAAGTCCACCCCAGACATTGGTTGGT
This sequence comes from Treponema sp., assembly GCA_045630225.1. Lineage (GTDB taxonomy): Bacteria > Spirochaetota > Spirochaetia > Treponematales > Treponemataceae > Treponema_F. The sequence continues at coordinate 7,970 of JAZQSR010000127.1, forward strand.
CTGGATAAAAGTTCATGCCGTCAGGCAGGTCTAGGAATTCCTTTTCGATGCAGCCTAAGATGGCGTCAAAGTCGGGGGAGTCAAGGGGCACGTCAAGAATGGGACTAGTGCCACCAACGAATTGGTGGGAATACTTGGGGGCATTTCCCAGTGTGCCCCGCCTGTCGTGGTAGAGGTTCCACAGAAAGCGAGCTGCCAAGGAGCGGGTGAGGATGGTGTCCTTGGTAAGCTGCTCCACGTCTGTCCAGATGTTGATGGAATAAAACAATCCCTGACTTTTCAGCTGACGGAGCACCTGGTTTGCTTCCAGTTTTTTTGCCCCAGTATATTTATACAAAAGGTCTCCCTGGCCTTGAATTACACCAATCATCTGATAGAGGGTGATACTGTCTTGTTTTAAAAGTTCCCGATATTCCTCTTCTCCACCAGCAGTGATATTCCTCAGTCTCCAAGCATTTTCTCGTAGCTGATTGTAGGCTTCTCGATAAGATTTATCCAAGGAGATAAAGGCTTCATCAAATTGAGCTACGGCTTCAAGGTAGTTCTCCTTTTTGTAGTTGGCCAAGGCTTTTTCCAAAAGCACATAGGGTTGCTGATGCCTACCGATAACGATGTTTCCAATGTCAGGAATAAGGCCCAACCGCACTCCAAGAATTTCTGCTTGTAATTCACTTTTGTTCAATGCCAGTGCTGCTTCATAGTCGGCCTTGGCTGCCTTTTTATCCCCTAAAATCAGATTCACTCGTCCGCGAAAAGCCGTTAACTGGGATCGGGCTGCTGCAGGAAGATTGGCATTTTCTAAGTTATCCTGCAATAGTGTCATCAAGCGGGTGGCAGCCGCAACATCGGTATTGCCTAAAAGATGATGGGCGTCTAAATAAGCTAATTGCTGGGCAGCTTCTTGTACCACTTGAACTTCCTCTGTAGCTACCGTAGAAATCATGGTATCTTCTGGTACGCTGGCACAGGAGACCAAAGAAAAAAGAAGGATACTTCCCGTCAGAATAATGGACCAAGCTTTACCTTTCATCAATTCCTCCTATCGTAAATTCCAGCCATTGAGCTTGTTATCTATGGTAAGGGCAAGACAATCTTCATTGCCGTCGCTGTTGGCATCTACAAAAACAGGAATGCCGCTTCCAGCCAAGGGAAAGCCCTGTAATAGCTCAAGATTTTCGTTAAAGCCATAAATCACGTTACCGTCTACTCCGAGGTAAATGTTTTGGGCTCCTGTTTTTTCATTAGGAATGACGGTAATGGTACCGTTACGGGCGGTAACATTGGGAATCTTAACAGAAATAATGTTTCCATCAGTAGTAATACGGAACAATTGCCCCTCGGAAGAAAGGGCAAAGAAATAGTTTCCATTGCTTACCAGGTTGGTAAAGAAGACTCCTTTCAGGGTGGAGTCTAAAATCTGTTGTAGCGTTGCTTCCTTTTGCCCCTTGTTTTCTGCAAACTGCCACAGTGAAAGACGACCAGCTTGGGTAATAAAGCCTATATATTTTGTTTTTTTGCTTTCCAAAAGGGCTGGAGAGCCATAGGCTATACCAAAAACTTGGTGACGCAACAAAAGGGTTTGCTGCTTTGTATCCACCAACAGGAGTCCACCAGAAAATCCCTTGTCGTAAAAGGCTGCATCAGTTTTTAACATGTTGGGAGGAGCCATAATGGAGCCTGCCAATTCCAGCTGCAACTTGTTCACCTCTCCTTGGGGGCTAATAAAGCAAATGCTGTCATCGTCCATGGGCTGCATCAAGCCCCATTCTGTGGCCACAGGATAGGTAATAGGTGTTCCTCCCGTGAGTTGGGGGAAATTGGGGGCATCGGCTAAATTGCTTGTCAAAAGGTAGGCTGCTCCTTCGGCTGTTACAACCCAGATAACTGCATCTGAGGAATTATCTGTTGCTGGAGCCACCAGAATAGGGGAGCGGAATTCCTTTTTTGTAATATTCATACTAGCTATATCAAGGATTTTCAGGGTATTGTTGTTTTCTACCCAAAATAGGTGTTTGCTATTTTTGCCCTGTACCTTGTGGATTTGAGCTGCTCTTCCTTCTAGCTCCAGGGGGAAGCCTGGCAGGGCTCGTAGTTGACCAGAAGGACGTGCTGTGGCAGAAAGTTGGCAGATGAGGGTATTGTCTTGAATTTGCAAATCAAGCAATCCCATGGCATATAATTCCAGAATCTGTACCACCACATTGTCTCCCCGCAGGAAGAATGGTGTTTCATGTTCCAGGTCGTAGAAGAGGCTTACGGAGGTTTCCTTCTTGTGGTTTTCTGCTACAATTTTCCAGCCCTCGTTATTGGAAAGTCGTTGGCCTGCCTGCATGGAGGTAAAGAGGGCGGACAAGGATTCTGGGGATTCGGAAAAATAGATAAAGCCCTTGTGAACCATGTAGTAGGGATTGGGGAGGTTCAAATTCAGGAGTCTGAGAATTCCTTGGAGAAAGACAGGGAGCTGCAATCGTGGAAGTCGCATCCCATTCAAAATCAGGCTTGTATCATCTTGAAAGATAATAGAAGAAAATAATTGGTTAAAAATAAATTGACGCATATTTTCATCTTTTACTTCCAGGGCAATGACAGGATCTTTTAAGCCTTCAATTCCCAAGACTGCACATTCCTGCCCAGTCCAAGAAAAAACAAGTTCTTCCAGATTCACTCCAAAAAAATTGGTGCTCAAGGATGTTCCTGTAGTCCACAGGTTGGGAGCATCGAGAGAGGCGGGTAACAGGGGAAAGGCTGCATCTTTCAGCTGTTCCAGGGAACCAATGTTCAAGATGGTGTAATATTGAATGTTGTTTCCCAGTTGGGACAAAAGAAGGGGGAGGCTGGATTCTTCTCGTAATAGAGCCTTTGTGCCTTCTAGCTCTGAACTGATAGTTTGGATATCTGTTACATCCAAGGGAATTTGTAGCTTTAGGTTGATTTCCTTGTCGGTAATGCCAAAGGAAACGTGGGCCTTGGAATCCTGATGAATGAGTTGGGTAATTTTTTTGAGGGTAGGAGAATTTTCCGTGGTAGAAAGGGCCAGTGTATTGGCATCTGCAACGATTTGAACGGGATTTTCCGTTTTCTGATTCAACAGGGCTAGTTCTTGGGGGGTATACATCAGGTCGTTGTTTCCCTGTACAGCCTTGTAAAATAATTCCCGATTTGAGCTGATAATCACTGTGTTGTAGTAGTTCTTGAAATACAGGGAACCAAAATCAGCGGTGAGCTCAAAGTGGTAGCCACTGTTTCCCTGTACCATGGTAATGCCTTGGGGAAAGGTTTGTTCCAAAGGCAATTTTCCTATCCACAATTTAGCAAGACGAGTGGCGGCAGATAAAAAGCCCATGTCCACTACTGCCACAAAATCAGTTTTATTTCCAGCGGTAAAATAAATGCCCAAATCCACAGGTCGTGCCGCAGCTATGGCCAGGAGTTTATTCTCTCTCAGCTCGGATTGACGCAATTCCATAAAAAGTGCACGGAAGCTGGAAAAATCTTCTGTTGCCAGCAAAATATCTGCTGCTTGCAAGTCCAGCAAGGGATTTAATGCTTCCCACACAGAATCAGTGTGAAGATACAAGCCGTAATTGGATGGTAGCAAGGAAAGTGATTTTTTCTTGTTTAAGCCAGAATACAAAATCCAAGCGGCCAAAGCAATAATAATCACCAAGAGAATAATTCCCACTGCCTTCAGAAAAGCTCCAAAGGGAGATGACTTCTTTTTGCTCTTTTTTTCTTTTTGGGGTTGTTCCGTTTCTGTAGGTGTTGTGTCTTTTTCTATTTGCTCAAGTTCTTGTTCTTGGGAATCTGTTTCTGACACCGCATTTTCAATGTTATTAATTTCTGTTGTATCCATAGAGAACTACTCCTTTTGTTTTCAGTTTTAGGTAAAAGGGGTTTAAGTCTTTATTATAAAATATTACTTTGGCTTTTCCTAGCCTTATTTGCTTAACTTCCCAGCAGCTGTTTTCGTTGTATTTTTTTCTTATACATCAGCTCATCAGCAGTTTTAATGCATCGATGATAATCGATGGGATATTCTTCTGCTGTGGTGGTACCAACGGAAATGTTGGTAGGATAATGCTTTTGGACTTGTTGAATTTTTTCCTCAATACGATCTACCACCTTATTTGCCATTTCTCTGGTTGTATTACTCAAAATTACCAAGAATTCATCTCCACCAATTCTGAAGATATAATCTGTGTGGCGAATGGAAGACTTAATAATATCATGACACAAAAGAATATACTCGTTTCCAGCATCGTGACCATAAGTATCATTGACGTGCTTTAATCCATCAATGTCACACATAATAAAACTCAAGGGCAAATGGCTTTCCACGGAGTCATCGGTCTGATTAAAATCAGATTGTTTAATTTCAAGATAATGGCGATTGTAACAGCCACACAAAGAATCCTTAAAGGCCTTGTCTTCAAGGCGAGTAATAAATTTTTGTATAAAAGAAACGGCCACTAGCATAATCATTTCGCCGTTTTCGTAATCGCTTTCTTTTGCCTTTTGAGATAGGGATTGTCCCAATAAGTAATAGAGTGTGCCATCTGCCTTGCTTTGTAATAAGATGGCACCATCTTCATAATCAGAAGCAACTTGTAAATTGCTATCGTAGGGAATAAAATGATCAAAAATATCTTGCTTGTAACCAACGATTTTTCTGTTTTCTAGTATATTGGGACAAATCTTTTTTCCCAGTTGATTTGCATAAATGATTTTTTTGTTATTATCCAAAAAGAAAAC
>JAZQSR010000128.1:0-10010 GCA_045630225.1 Treponema sp.
GACATTAGCACTAAAACTTGCAGATGCTCGTTATGATGGTTTTGACGAAGGTTTTGCAGAAGGTCGTGAACAAGGTCTCCAAGTTGGGCTACAACAAGGACTGGAGCAAGGAGCCCACCAAAAAGCCTTGGAAACAGCAAAGAGTTTTCTTGCAGAAGGATTACCCCCAGAAATTGTTGCTCGCTGTACTGGACTTCCGCTGGAAACCATTCACCAGCTAGTTCAAGAATACTAAATCCCAAGGCGGCTTCACCACCATTACCAATGCAAAATGGTAAGCCTTGGACGATCTGGTAACTGCATTGTTCCCAAATTATATGACTCTTTATTCCAAAAATTTGTTGTACTCCGCTAAGGCTTCCATAATCTTTTGGTACAGCATGCGACTTTTTTCTAGACTTTCTCGCTGTAGATTGGAAGAAAGGTCAGCTTGTTGATAGAGTTTTTCCAGCTGCTGTTGACTGGGAAAGGCTAAAGCTGCACTTTCGTAACAAGGACTGCTCCGAAGAACCTGATCTATGGCAGTTAACTGGGAAATGATCCTGCTGTAAGCCGCCTCAAAGCTCGGCCCATCTTGGAATACCAAGGTTTCCTGACAAAGGCCCACAGCCTTGCGAGCCGCCTTGTAAAGCTGAAACAAGCCAGCCTGCAATTCGCTGCGGAGGTGGCGAAAACGAGAGGCAAGCTCTTGTTGCTGTTCCTTGAATTTGGCTCTGGCTTTTTCCTGATGGACAAAAAACTCCTGTCGCTCTTGATTCCTAGGTGGTTCCTGTAAAAGCTCATCTAAGGGAAAGACCTGGATTCCAGGAATTGCTAGGCTATGGGGGCTTAGGGAAAAGGTTTGCACTTCTGGGTGGGCTGCCACCTTGCTTTCAAACCACCAAGCATAGAGCTCCATCCGCTGGTCCGTAATGACAGGTTCCCCAGTGTAGGATTTTTTTACGGAAATATCGGCTGAAAAAAGGGCTGCCACTTGACTTTGCTGACTGGGAACAAGGCGAGTGGAATTTTGGTGGGTCTTTTCTTCAAAGGTGCTACCATGGGCATGAGTCCGCTTGCCGGGAAAGGCCAAGTCCACCGCCGCCAAAAAGATGCGACGGCAGCCACAAAGCCGAGCCAAGCCCCAAGCACTGGTGGCCACAGAGCCTCCTGCTCCCAAATCCCCCTTATCCAGTCCACGGGCTGAAAAAAACTTTCCCACAGGATATAAGGAGGAACACAGCACCACCTCTTGGCAGGGAAAACGAAACACGGAAGGATAGGCTGCCACCTCAGTAATTAAAATGGAAGAAGGTGATGAAAGACCAGCAAGATGGCGGGCGTTCCAGTATTGTGGATCACCCAAAACCACAAAGTCTGGCTCCACCCCAGCACGAAGGCAGGCTCTCAAAGCGGTATCCACCGCAATCAGCAGACACCGCTCCTTGATTTCCTTTAGATGGGGAAGAATCTCGTCCAAGGAAGGCCCCGCACCTACAACACAGGCATCTAAGTTCCAACCCAGGTTTTCGTAGCGCTTCACTCCGTCATAGGTAGCTAAAAAGTCCAGATTACGGCAACTATTTCTGAGCCACAGTTGGCCGAATTTTGCCAAGGTTCGATTGTTGATGGCATCCTTATCAAGATTCCGCTGAACCAGTGTGTGCAGACCGTCAAAATAAGACTGATTGTGGCTAGTATGGGCCTTGTTCCAGATAAGATGGCATTCCTCAAGGCCAAAGCTTTCCAGCACCCCTAGCACCGACTGATGAGAGGCTCCCACCAACAAGGCACATTTTTCCAAGGCAAAAACAGGCTCAAAGTCAAGGCTCCACAGGGCAGCGGCAAAGCAAGCCACATCAGGCTCCACCAGCACCAGTCCTGCCATAGGATTTTTCCCAGTTTCCATGGTGGGCTTCATTCCAGCAACAGCTTGAGCTGCAAGCATTTCTTGAGCAAGGGCCACCACGCCGTAACCCAAGCCAAAGCCCATGAACACGGGCACCTGCTTTTTGCTTGACGCCATTTCCTGCAAGAGAGTTTGAGCCAAGCGCTGGCCTTCCTTGTGAGGGTCATAGCGAGAATGGAGTGCCTGCCCTCCAGCTGCTTCTCCAGTCCACAGGCCTGTTTTTGCATGTTTCAAGATCCAGCCACAGGGCAAGGCAAGGTTTCCTGTAACAGCAAGATTTCCTGCCACGGAAAGAGTTTCTGCATTGGCAGGAAGTGCAGCCTGTAATTCAGCCTCCATCATGGCATAGAGCTGGGGAAAACGCTGCTGCAACAGAGAAATATTCTTAATCCAGATAGAATTCAATGGTCATACCCTCCGTCACTGGTGTTCCTGCTGGAGGATGTTGTGCCACCACGTAGCCGTCTCCCTTGATAACCACATTCAACTTGTCGTGGGTTAAAAGGGCCGTAAGATTACGCTTTGGAATACCAGTAAAATCTGGCAAAACGTTTACGATTTCTGGCAAAGAGCCAGCTGGCACAGAAATGAGGCCGGAATGGGCAAGGCTTGCGGCACTTTCTCGAGAAAGTCCCATGTGGTCAATGATAACATCTGCAGCCTCTGCCACCACTGGGGCAACAATACGACCTGCATATGTTTCACCCTTGGCCTTGGTAATAACAATGTACAGGATAACCTGGGGATTTTCCGCAGGGAAAACAGCAATACAATTGGAAATAAAGTCAGTATCGCTGTAGCCTCCCGTGGTGGTATCAATCATCTGGGCAGTTCCTGTCTTTACCCCAATGGCAATATCACCTAGGGCAGCTCTATGTCCCGTTCCTACCTGGGCAGTGGACTTCATGCATTCCAGCAAATATGTTGCAGTTGTGTTGGCAAAAACTTGTTTGCCAGCCTTGGGAGTATGCACCATCACATCATTATTATCATGGTCAGTGATGCGTGACACCACAGAAAGCTCCAAGGGGGTACCGTGATTTGTAAGGGCTGTGGCCGCCCGCACCATTTGCAGGGCAGACACACTGATTTCCTGTCCAATGGAAATGGTGGGCTTAGAACGTCCAGACCATAGGCGATCAGAGGGAGTCTTTACCAAGCCTGCTGTTTCTCCTGGCAGATTCACTCCCGTCCGTGAACCAAAGCCCAGCTCCTTCAATTTGTTGATAAAGTATTCTGAGTTGATTCTGGCACTCATCTGGGCTAGGGCATCGTTACAGGAGTATTGCAGGGCTTGCTCTGCAGTAATGGCACCGTGGTGGTCAAGGCAGGTAATACGAACCCGCTCCCCGTTGGCAGTGCTAACATCATAGCGGCCATCGCACACAAACTTTTCATTGCGAGAAATAAGGCCAGCGTCAAAGAAGGTTGCCACAGAAAACACCTTGAACACGGAGCCTGGCTCATAGGCATACACCGCTGGCCTGTCCTGACGCTGGGCAGAGGTGGAATTACGATATTGATTCAAGTCCACGGAAGGGAGGGAAATGTAGGAAAGGATTTCCCCTGTTTTTCCATCAGCAGCCACCATCATGACGCTTTCTGCCTGGGTAGATTCCATGGCATTCAAAGCAATCTTCTCCAATTTATATTGAAGATTTGCATCGATAGTAAGATACACGTTCTGCCCATCTCGGATTTCCGTCATATTAGGGCTAAAATTAGGAGCTAATTCCCGCTGCATGGAATACTCAATTCCTGCCAAGCCCTCTCCGTCGTCCCCCATAAACCCGATAAGCTGGGCAGCCAAATCACGCTCAGGATACACACGACCAGGAATTTTATCAAAGCGGAATCCTGTAATCTCATTTTCCTTCAGCAAGTTGTTCAGAATATCATGTTCCGTTTCATCAAGATGTTTTTTCAGGTAAAAGACACGAGAAGACCCTTGAATAGTTTGTACAATTTGATCTGTATTCATCTGTAAGGTTGGTGCCAACAATTGGGCAGCCTTTTCAAGATTGTTTACAGCCCGAGGGGTAACAGAAAGATGATAGAAATTGGTAGAAACAGCCAGTGGCTTTCCGTTTCTGTCCACAATGGTTCCCCTCACCTTCTCTTGGCTACTGGCCATTCGCTCTGACACATCCTGCACAGAGAGAATACCATAGGTTCCAATAATGCAGACTGCAGCCAAGCTTGCAATGATAACAAAAATTATAAATCGAACGCGGGATATATGCTCACTCATTTACCAATTATCCTTCCCAGCACATTTTTTACTGACACAAAGCCATAATCTCTGGAATCAACTGACTCATCATAATTATCTCCCACCGCAAGAATCATACCGGGGGGAACCTGCCGGTTATGCTTAAGTTTTTGATATTGGGCCTCTTGTAAAGGAATGCTTTTTTCATTCACAGCAAGACTATATCCGAAATCATGGGAAAATTCTAGTCGGTCACCAGCCACTGCCACGCACCGCTTTATCACCGCCTTGTTATGGTAAAAATACAGCACCACATCTCCACGATTCGGTTCCTTCCATTGTGTAACAAGTTCATCCCCAAAGGGTTTAACCAAGCCAAAGGCCAATTTGTTTATGAGGATGTGACTTCCAGAAGTAATGGCTGGATTCATGGAAGAACCAGATACCTTCAGGATATCCACACAGAAGAGCTTTATGCCAATGCCAGCCACAATGCCCAAGAGGATAAAAAGCAGTGGGCTTGCAAAGCCACCAGTTTTTTTGCTGATTACTGTTTCATCACCCTGATGAATTTTTTTTTCAGTTTCCATCATCTAATATTCTAATATGCCATTTGTTTTATGTCGATAGAAGAGGTATGGAAATTATCACGTATATGGACAACCGTAAGGTTAATTTTAGTACCCAGACAAAAATTGTACGTCATGGTAAAAAACAAAACCACAAGCGATTTGCCTTTCCCTCAAAAGCCATTAACGCCTATCGCTATGGAGCTTCTCCCTCTTCCATTGCATTTCAGGAAGGAAGAGATGCCGTTATAGAAAAAGGTCATGATATTTCCAAAAACATCCTGTGGTACCTTACCCACCGTCTCTTCCGCATTTTGTTGCTTGTATTGATGGCAGCCATAGGTTCCACCCTTACCATTGGACTCAGAAATTTTCATGGACAGTTGACCAGCATCGCAAAACCTGTTGACTTGCCCTTCCTGCCTGCCCGAGAGCTGGAAATTCTTGATTCCGCCATGTCTCGCTTTGCCTTTATGAGTGAAAACGAGGTTGACTCCAACGGAAACATCCTCATTGACGGAAAGGAAATTTCCTTGGCAGAAATCAGCTTTAACCAGCCTGTTAGCTTCAAGACCTATACAGTACAAAGTGGCGACACTATTTCTGGCATTACCTACAAGTTTGGCCTTACTAATATTTCCACCTTGATTGCAGTAAACGACATTGGCAATGTGCGCCAGCTCCGTTCAGGCCAAAAATTGAAGATTCCTTCCATGGATGGCTTGTCTCATACTGTTTCAGCAAACGAAACACTGGAAGGACTTTCCACTCGGTATAAAGTTACTGTAGAAGATATCCTTGATGTAAACGACTTGGATTCAGCCACATTGATGCAAGGACAGACCTTGTTCATTCCTGGAGCCAAGATGGATTCCAAGGCCCTGCAAAAGGCCATGGGAGAGCTATTTATCTGGCCCTTGGACGGTGGCTACCGCATTTCATCACGCTTTGGGCCCCGCCTTGACCCCTTTACTCAAGTGCCTTCTTCCCACACGGGAATCGACTTGGCTATTGTTCAGGGTACTCCCATCAAAGCAGCCATGAGCGGAAAAATTGCAGTGGTGGGATATACCAATGTTTACGGAAATTATGTTATAATTGACCATGAGAACGGTTATCAGACCCTCTATGCCCATATGCAAAAACCTGCTCCAGTAAAGAAGGGACAGCGAGTGGCACAGGGAACGAGAATTGGTGCTGTAGGAAATACTGGTTATTCCACTGGTCCCCACCTGCACTTTACCGTTTACAAGAACGGAAAACTTATTAACCCAGAAACCGTTCTGAAGCATTAGGGATGGTTGCCCCCAAGGCCCTTCCCAAGGGAGGAATGCCATGCAATCTGTAGCGGTGTGCCTTGGTTGCCGTAGAACCATCAACAAAGAATACCTATACTGTCCTTGGTGTGGTTTGGAAAAGACGGAAGGCCATGGTTTAGATACCTTGGATTCCGTCTTTGATAGACTGGAAGCCCTCCAGTATCAGGACAGAATAAAATACATTGAAAAGCTTGAGGCAGAGCTAGCGGACTTGGAAAAAGAGCTGGACAATCTAACCTTAAGCACGGAGTTGCATTCATGAAAAAAATGGCAGTTGCAGCAGCCTCATTTCTTCTGCTGGCTTCATCCTTGTTGCCAGCAGAAATCACTTTTTCTACCCCATACATCAGCGGAAATAATGGAATTCTTTTTGGGGTAACCCACAATAAGCCAGGAGAACCATCCTATTCCACCTTTTTTACCGCTCAAATCGAAGGTGATTTTACCACACCCCAGCAAATTACTAGCTATCCAGAGCAACTTTCTGCCTTGATGGGAGGCACGGCCCTGCGAATCAAAAACCGTTACGGCACCACCAGTTACAATATCGAAACAGGAGTGATGTTACACGGAAACGACTCAGATGGAGAAATCATTCCCACTGCATCAGTGATTCCAGCAGCAGAATCCGTAAGTCCCGACGGGAAATGGATATGTTCCATTCAACGGACTGGTGCTGTTACAGGAAGCATCATTCTCAAAAATGCCTCTGGCTATACTGAAGTGGAATTAGTGGCAGAAACAGAATTGAGTTTTACCCAAGTGCCAGTCCGCTGGTCTCCTGATAGCAAATTTTTAATTTACGAAAAGGACGGCAGCCTCTATTTTACTGAGCCACAATCCATGTTCAAGACAAATCAGGTGTCAGAACATCTGCGTAAGATTGGCCCTGGTTCCATCAACTGTGTAAACTGGGCTTCTGACAAAAATCTTGTGTACATTACCAACGACTTGGTGTATCGCATTCCTATTTACGAAATGTATACTCGTGCCTTATATTCAGATTTTGTAGGTATTGGAAGTATTGTAGGTCGCCTGCCTCATCCCTTTTCTGCCACTGACACCTTTAGTGTCAATGGAGATTGTACCGCCATGGTAATGGCTGGCCACCAGCGAACCATCTCATATTTTTCCCTTCCTGGAAGTGCCAGTTTTGTGCGGCAGATGTATACAGGAACCCAGGTTTCCTTGGTGGGAGCAACACAAAACTGCCAGTTTTTCTGGGACCAATGGGGAAATCCCGTATTATGGTTCCAGTATCATACAATAGGAAAAACAAACAGCAAGGTATATCGCTTGGAAATTCACAGCGGTCAGGTACGGGCAGTGGTGCTGGAAGTACCAGAAAATACCATGGAACCCCTAATTTCTCCCGACCGCCAGCATATTCTCTGCAGAACAGGAGAACAGGTGATTGTGTACTCCATCTATGATTGGAAACAAGTTGCTGTGTTAGATTGCAGAAAGGTGATTGACTACGATTGGGGAAACAACACCACCATATTTATCGGAACTGAAGAAGCTGTTTTAAAATGGAACGTTTTTTTGGCAGCCCAAAATGGAGTACAGATGCTCTTTCCAGTATCAGCCTCCAGCTACAGCTGGAACAATGCCACAGGTCATCCCGTTTTGGAAACTCCATGGGGTATCATGGAGTACAATCAGGACGAAGGAAAGTGGGGTTACTCAAAACAGGTGGTAATGGATCCTCCCCAGCACGGCAACGGTAAATACCGAGTATTCTTGGATACCAGTCCAAATGCAAACTTTACCAATATGCCTTATATCAGAACATTGACTGGGGCTGCCACGACACATGCCTTTTACGAGCCTGCAACCAAAACCCAGAAAAAGCGGCCCCAGGTGGCACTGGCCTTTGATGCCGTGGACAATGCCGACGGCTTGGCAACTATTCTCCACATTTTGGAAAAATACCATGTTCGTTCTACCTTCTTCATCAACGGGGAATTTATCCGCCGATATCCTGCAGAAACAGGTAGAATTGTGGAAGCTGGACAGGAATGCGGCTCCATGTTCTACACCGCCTTGGACTTAACCTCCAACGAGGATTTCTTGGTGGACGTGAACTTTATCCGCCGGGGACTGGCCCGCAATGAGGACGAGTTCTACGACTTGACAGAAAGTGAGTTGTCCGTTATCTGGCATGCTCCCTTCTATGCCACCAATCAGGAGGTGCTGGAGGCAGGAGACTTGGCTGGGTATCTCTACGTGGATAGAACCATTGATCCCCTTGATGCTATAACCTTTGAGCAGGCAGCCCTGACAGATATGAACACCTACAAACCAGCAAATGCCATAATCGAGGATATTGTCAGTCAGCTGAAAGATGGAATGGTTATTCCTGTGGCAGTGGGAGTTAGCGGAGGAAGTCGAGATGATTTCCTCTACGACAAGCTTGACCTGCTCTTGGTGGCAATCCTTGATGCAGGCTACGACATTGTCAGTGTAAGTGAACTTTTGCAGGAGTAAGTATGTCTGGAAGCAGTTTTGGAAGAATTTTTAAAGTTACCACCTTTGGAGAAAGCCACGGAGTGGGATTAGGCGTGGTGGTGGACGGATGTCCTGCTGGTATTCCCCTAGACGAGGCTATTATTCAGAAGGAACTTGACAGAAGACGGCCAGGTCATCACAACGGAGAGTTCAATGCAGCGGTAACAGCCAGAAAGGAGGCTGATGCCTGCCAGATTCTCAGCGGAGTATTTGAAGGAAAGACTACCGGAACCCCCATTGCATTGGTGATTTACAACACTTCCCAGCATTCCAAGGATTACAACGCCCTCAAGGACACTTTCCGTCCAGGTCATGCAGACTATACCTACACTCAAAAATACGGTGTACGAGACCATCGTGGCGGTGGCCGCTCCTCTGGCAGGGAAACTGCCGCACGAGTGGCTGCAGGAGCAGTGGCAAAGGCATTTCTTACTGCCCGCCTCCCCTCCCCTGCTGTAACGGCCTTTACACTGAAGGCGGCAGGAGTGGCCTGCACCAAAATCGACCTTTCTGTAATTGAACAAAATCCCCTGCGGGCAGCAGACTTAGAGGCAGCCCAAGCCATGGCAGAACGAGTTGACCAGCTTCGTCGTCAAGGAGACAGTGCAGGAGGAGTTATCCAATGCCGCATCACCGGAATTCCAGCAGGACTGGGAGAACCCGTCTTTGATAAGCTTGATGCTGAGTTGGCAAAGGCTATGATTTCCATTGGAGCGGTAAAGGGAATTGAATTTGGGGCGGGCTTTGCAGCGGCAGACCTCACTGGCAGCATCATGAACGACAGCATGTATACCACCCAGGCAGAAGACGGCAGTGCCCAGGTGGCCTTTGCTACCAACAATGCAGGAGGCATCTTAGGTGGTATTTCCAACGGCAACGAGATTTTGTTCAACCTAGCCATAAAGCCTGTGCCCAGCATTTTCCTGGAGCAAAAGACCGTAAGCCAAGAAGACGGCACCTACAAGGACACTAGCCTTGCCATTCACGGCCGCCACGACGTATGCTTGTGCCCCCGCATTGTACCTGTGGTGGAAGCCATGGCTTGGATTACCCTGGCAGATATGTATTTGGTGGATGGGAGACGGTAACAGTTTTCCTCTGACAGAAAAAATCCCATAAAAATCCAACTTTTTTCCCGCAAAAAAGACAAATTCTTGCAGTTTAAAGCGAATAATATATATGTAAGAATAATTTTTTGGGGAGATAAAAATGGGAAATCAAACCGCCACAAAATTCAAACCTTGGGAAGAACTAGACATTACCGATGACTTTATCTTTTCTCGTGTGATGAGGAACAAAAAGCTCTGTCGTACATTGCACCACCGCCAAAGATACTAGCCACCTTGACGGTGAGTTGTGCTTGTTCTATGATTATCTTCAGAAAATATTCCTCTGGGGTTCTTAGGGGCAAGCAGCCCCTAAGCAGTGCTGGGGGAAAGGGTGGTTTTAGGTAGGGAGCGACGGCTCAAGCCGGAAAATCGCGATATATTGAGCGATTTTAGCGAATCTCG
>JAZQSR010000129.1:0-32375 GCA_045630225.1 Treponema sp.
ATTACAGACAATATGTTAAATATGCAGTATATAAATGATTTATTGAATCGAATTAAAATGCTTGAAGAAGATCCAGCTAAGATAGATAGAAATGAACTGTTACGTCTCAATGCAGAGTTAGATGCTATTTTGGAAAAAGTAAGGCGGCTTTAGGTATGTCCAAATCTGCTGGACCTCTCAAAACTGCAGGAAAACTCCTTCGCGCCAGAAAATTCTTCAATGTCATCACTTTGTTGGAACAACACGAGGATGACTACAGGGATAGTGTTGATTTTTACTATTATCTTGGTACAGCCTGCTTGTATCAGGATGATAGGGCTGGTGCAAACAGTTATTTTGATGCTGCCAGAAAGCTTACTGTTTCAGATCCTCGTATTATCCTTGCCCAGGCTGCCTTGTTTTTACGGCGTGGCGAAACAGATAGGGCTATTAATTATTATCTTGATGTGCTAGAAACAGAACCCAATAATAAGATTGCATTAAAGGCTTTGTCCATCATTGAGCAAAAGTCAAAGAGTCAAGAGCTCCTTCACGAATTTATTTCTGCAGGTGGAGCACGAAAATTTTATCCATCCTTGGGATTGCATCCTATGCTGAAATTGCTTTTGATCATAGTTTGTGTGGCGGTGGTAGGTTATGCTGGTTTTTTGACGGCACGATTCCAGAGGTTTGTTCATCCTGCCCAACCACGAGCTGATTTGTCTGCCTTTGCCCTCTCTGTTGACCAGCGGAACAATGCTCTGCAGGAGGATTTATCTGGAGAGGCATATCGCTACATCATGAATGCCCGCCAAGTGAATGAAACTTATGATGCAGCTCGCAGCCTGTTCCAGCAGCATCGTGACAATGCGGCCCAAATCGAAATAAACAGGATTCTTCATTCTAATGCCTCCACTGCCATTAAGCAGAATGTTCGTATGTTGATGGATTATCTGCAAGAACCCACCTTCGATTCCTTTACCGACAACATTCCCTATCTCCAGGTAATTACAGAACCTCATTTGTATATGGATTGTTGGGTGGTCTGGAAGGGACGGATTACCAATGCCAAATCCAGCGACGAGGGCTTTAGTTGTGACTTGCTGGTGGGCTATGAAAATTTACAGCGGGTGGAAGGAATTGTTCCCTTGATTTTTGAGCAAGCCATGGATATTGATGCAACATTGCCCTTGCAGGTTCTTGGGAAAATCGGAGTGCGAGAAGATGGTAAGCTATTTGTTCAGGGAAAATCAGTGTACCAGCCACGTGATGGAAGTTCCTTGTAAGTTTTTTCTAAATCCTGTATCTTTTTTTAGTTGATTTTATCAAAGGAAAATAATTTTTTTCTTAAAAACTGCACGAAAATTCATTGTTTACACCTATAATATATACGGGAGGAAAATAAAGGTGGCTAAAATGTCTATGGAAATGAATGTTCCGTCTGATATGTCGGAAAAAATGAAGGCTTTGGAGGCAGCTCGTCTTCAGATTGAAAAGCAGTTTGGTGCAGGCTCCTTGATGAAGCTGGGAACAAGTGCCGATGCCTCCGGTATAGAGGTGGTTCCCTCTGGATCTATCCTTTTGGATGAAGCTCTCGGTGTTGGTGGATATCCCAAGGGACGTATTATCGAAATGTACGGTCCTGAATCTTCTGGAAAGACAACCTTGGCCCTGCACGCCATTGCAGAGGCCCAGAAAATGGGTGGTATCGCAGCCTTTATCGATGCAGAACATGCCTTGGATCCTGTGTATGCAAAAAATCTCGGTGTAAATATTGATGAATTGTGGGTTTCTCAGCCAGATACAGGAGAGCAGGCTCTAGAAATTGCAGAAAATCTCGTGCGTTCTGGAGCGGTGGACATCATCGTTGTAGACTCTGTTGCTGCCCTTACTCCTCAGGCTGAAATCGAAGGGGACATGGGAGATTCCCACGTGGGCTTGCAGGCTCGTCTCATGAGCCAGGCTCTCCGAAAGCTTACCGCCATTATCGGAAAATCAAAGTGTATCTTGGTATTCATCAACCAGATACGTATGAAAATTGGTGTCATGTTTGGCAATCCAGAAACTACCACTGGTGGTAACGCCTTGAAATTTTATTCCTCTGTCCGCTTGGAGATTCGTCGTATTGAATCCATCGATGCCAAGGGTGCAGAAGATGCCGTGGGAAATCGTGTTCGAGTAAAGATTGTCAAGAACAAGGTAGCTCCTCCGTTCAGAAAGGTGGAATTGGACATTTACTTTGGAAAGGGTGTGTCCGCCATGTCCAGCTTGTTAGATGGTGCAGTAAAGTATGGTCTCATCGACAAGAAGGGAGCTTGGTATACCACTGAGACAGAAAAGGTAGGGCAGGGTAGAGAAAATGCCCTTACATTCTTGGAGCAGAACCCAGACTTTACAAAGGATATTGAGGTGAAGTTGCGGGAGAAAATGTTTCCCGGCCAGCAATTGAAGACCAAGGATGAAAAAGAAGGCAAGACTAAGGCAGGAAAAGCTGCTGGTGCTGCCGCTTCAGAAAAAGCTAAGGCCGCAGAAGCTCCCGCAGATACTGGGGTAGCCCCTGAGGCTGGTGCAACTGCTGACAGTTCAGCAGGCTCTGTTCCACCCATCCCCGACGAGTTGTTCTAGATGGCTATGGACTCAACAGTAGTGGTTCTGGGGCTAGGGTCAAACCGTAGCTACCAGAATCAATCTCCCCGCCAGCTCTTGGATGCCGCCTGCCACCTGCTTGCTCAACGAATAAAGAATTTAAAGGTTTCCAGTCTCTATAAAACTGCTCCCCTGTATTATCAGGATCAGGAGGATTTTTTCAACATGGTGGTGGCAGGTCATTTTGATGGCAGTCCCCGAGATTTGTTGGCCTTTACCCAGCAGGTGGAAACCCAATTAGGGCGGGATAGAGGTAAGGAAATCTTCAAAGGACCTCGCTCCATGGACATAGACATAGAGCTTTTTGGCAACGAAAGGGTGGAGGAGCCAGATTTAATTATTCCCCATGCTGGACTTACGGAGCGAGCCTTTGTCTTGGTGCCCATGCTTGAAGTTTTTTTTCAGAATGCCGATTTAAGTATTAACAAGTCCTTTTATAGCGAATGCTTGGAATCCCTTTCTCATCAGGAGATTGTTAAGGTTCATTAGTATTCCGACTTGTTCAGGGAGGAATAAATGAATCAAGCAGTTTGTACACCATCGGAAGATACCGTGTTGGTAAATGAGAATCAGGACAAAGACGGAAGAACCTTTACCCTCAATGACTTTGACGGTCCCTTGGATGTGCTTCTCTTTCTAATTAAAAAGAACGAGGTAAACATCTACGACATTCCCATTGGGCAGATTACCGAGCAATTCCTTGAGTACCTTGACTTTGCCGTAACTCCTGACTTGGAAAACTTGACGGACTTTTATTCTATGGCTTCCGACTTATTGTACATTAAGTCTCGAATGCTGTTGCCAGTGGAAATTTCCTTTGGAGAAGAGGAATTGGAAGACCCTCGTCAAGAATTGGTAGAAAAGCTCATTGAATACCAGAAGTTCAAGAAATTGTCCGCCCTTATGGAAGAAAAGGAGGATGAGGCCGATTGGAGTTTTGAGCGAAGAAAAATTCAGCGTCTCCTTCCCTTTGAAGAAGAAAATGTGTGGGAAAAAATTGATACTTGGGACTTGTTGCAGGATATGCAGAAAATTTTCAAAAGTTTAGTTTCTTCATATTCATCTGAAAAGATTCTTGATTTATATGAAGAAATTTCTGTAAATGAAAAGGTTACCCTGATGAATGAGTTGTTTGACGAAAAGGGAGAGTGTTTCTTTACAGATTTAATCACCCGAAAAGGAAATGTGCTTGATGTTGTCTGTGCCTTTATGGCAATTCTGGAGGCGGTAAAATTCAAGGTGGCCTGCATCTACCAGAACAAGATGTTTGGTGACATCAAGATTTGCCCCTGTAAGGCAGCATAAAGTATGATGGAGTTTAAATTGGAGAAGGAAACTGGGCTTATAGAAGCAATTTTATTTTTGGAGTCGGAACCACAGAGCGAGCAGAATCTTGCACGGATTTCCGAGTTTTCTGAAGATGTGGTAAAGCTTGTCTTGGAGAAGTTACAGGAAAAATATGCTGCCGAAGATTCTGGTATTGAGCTGGTACAAATTGGCGGCGGTTGGTCTCTCAGTCCCAAAAGAGATTTATGGAACTACTTGAAGGAACGCTATGGCAAGAAAAACGAGGGAAAACTTTCCCGTGCCGCCATGGAAACCTTAGCCATCATTGCTTATTCCCAGCCCATTACCCGTGCCGAAATTGAGGCTCTCCGTGGTGTTTCTGCAGACAACATGATTCGTATCCTTGTGGAACGAAATCTCATCAAAGAAGTGGGAAAAAAAGACATTCCTGGAAAGCCTGTTCAGTTTGGTACCACCAAGGATTTTTTGCAGCTATTCCGATTGAATAGCATTGCAGATTTACCAAAACTAGATGAAACTGAAAGCGAGAGGTTTGAACTTGCAAGATAACTCAGCCAGCAAATTTGTCAAGAAGAAGGGAGTTTCCCCAAAAACAACTGACCATACTGCCCCAAAATCCACAAAAACACCTTCTCAGCCAAATGTTTTCAAAGAAAAGGACTTTACCCGAGAAAAATCTTCCCAAACTAAGTCTCCTTCAGAATCCACTTCCGAAGGAGGGGTTCGTCTTCAGGTTTTTCTCGCCCACAGCGGTATTGCTAGTCGCCGTGCCTGTGAATCCTTGATTGCAGAAGGTCGTGTTTCTGT
Organism: Treponema sp.; assembly: GCA_045630225.1. GTDB lineage: Bacteria > Spirochaetota > Spirochaetia > Treponematales > Treponemataceae > Treponema_F. The sequence goes on from JAZQSR010000129.1 coordinate 4,741, forward strand.
TAACGGAACTGTGGTAACAACTCCTGGAACCAAGGTCTTGCCCAGTGATAAGGTTTTGTTTGATGGAAAACCAGTGGTGGTGGAGTCAAAAAAACGATATGTTCTATTGAATAAACCTGCAGGTTATGTTTGTTCCTTGGCAGACGAAAAGGGGCGTTCCACAGCGGCAGAACTTTTGGCTCCCCACTTTAGCGAGCGGCTCTACAATGTTGGGCGTCTGGATATGTTCTCCCAGGGCTTGGTGCTTTTTACTAACGACGGAGACTTTGCTGCACGGGTGTCCCATCCTTCATCTCAAATAGAAAAGGAATATGTGGTAGATGCCACCCAAGCCATTCCTCAGGAATTGGTGGACAGATTTTGTCGTGGCATCCGCATTGACGGCGTTTTTTATCGTTGTCTAGAAGCCCGCTTAGTTCATCAGCGCCGCCTCATTGTGGTGTTGATTGAAGGTAAGAATCGAGAGATTCGCCGCGTCTTTGAGCATTTTGAAGTTCCCATTAGGCGGCTTACCCGTGTTCGTATTGGTAACCTGAATATGGATTCACTGGAAGAAGGTAAATTCCGTGAGCTTGATGCCACCCAGGTGGAAGGACTTCTTGCATTGTGCCAAGAAAATTAGGTATAGTATACAAAGGTTAGATTAAAGGAGGCCATGATGGTTGTGGCTATAGACGGTCCTGCTGGCTGTGGAAAAAGTACGGTGGCAAAGATTATTGCAGATAAACTGAACATCACCTTTTTGAATTCCGGCAGTTTTTATCGTGGAATTACCTTGTCACTGTTGCGTTCTGGAATAGCATTAGAGGCTCAGCAAGAAATTGTTGATTTTGCCAAAAAGTTGGACATTGATTATGTAAACTCTCGCCTTGTGATAAATGGAGAGGATGTGGAGGATTTGCTTCACACCGATGAGGTAGATGCCCACACTGCCCAGATTTCATCAATCATCCCCCTACGGCACATCGTTAACGAGAAGATCCGTCATATAACCGAGTCCTTGAGCATAATTTGTGAGGGACGAGACATGACTACTGTGGTATTCCCCGATGCGGAACATAAGTTTTATCTTGACGCCTCCATCGACGTTCAGGCACTCCGACGATTCAATCAGGGAGTCAGCAATCTTTCCTTGGAAGAAATTAAAGAAGGAATCCGCAAGCGAGACGAAATAGACAAGGCAAAGGCTGAAGGAGCCCTTAAAATTGCTCCAGATGCAACATATATTGATACATCGGACTTGACGATTGAGCAGGTTTGTGAGATAATAATTCGTAAAATTCACAATTAAGGGTTTGTTATGGAGCAGATGGAAGTGGAAAAGAATGTATCTAAGAAAGGGAACATTCAGACACAATTGCAGGAAGAGACACTCAAAAGTTTTGAGTCTCTTGAAGAAGGTCAATTAGTAGACGGTATCGTAGTTCAGGTTACCTCTGATTATGTTTATGTTGATGTAGGATGCAAGTCAGAAGGAATGATTTCTACTACAGAATTTACAGACTTGCCAGAAGTAGGTGATACTGTTGCCGTTGTTCTTGAAAAGAAAGAAAATAAGCATGGTCATGTTGTAGTGTCCAAGCAGAAGGCTGATGTAAAGCAGCTTTGGAAGAACCTACGACAGGCATTGAATGATAAGACTCCTGTTGAAGGAACTATCGAAAAGGTTGTAAAGGGTGGTTTTGATGTAAACCTTGGTAGTGGTATCAAGGCATTCCTTCCTATCAGCCAGTCCGACAGCCAGAAAGTTGAAAAAGCTGAAAAATTGTTGGGGCTTACTGGTAAGTTCTATGTTGAGCGTCTCTATAGCGACAACAAGGCAAACGTAGTAGTAAACCGCCGCAAATATCTCGAAGAATCCATGGAAACAAACCGTGAGGCATTCTTTAACGATATTTCCATTGGAGATAGCGTAAAGGGAACAGTAAAGAGCTTCACTAGCTTTGGTGCCTTTATCGATTTGGGTGGTTTCGATGGATTGTTGCACATCAATGACATGAGCTGGGGTCACGTAACTCGTCCTAAGGACTTTGTAAAGAAGGGACAGGAAATCGAGTTGAAGGTTATCCGCCTGGATCCAGAAGAGAAGCGCATCAATCTTTCACTGAAGCACTTCAGCGAAGATCCATGGTTGCACTTCGAAGATAAGTACCACGTAAATGATGTTGTAAAGGGAACTGTTACCAAGCTCACTGACTTTGGTGCCTTCATCGAGTTGGAAGAAGGAATCGAAGGTTTGGCTCACATCAGCGAGTTCTCCTGGGTAAAGAAGATCAACAAGGCTTCTGACATGGTGAAGATTGGTGATGAAGTTGAGTGCATGGTTCTTGGTTATGATATCCAGGCTGGCCGTGTTTCCTTGGGATTGAAGCAGGTAACTGACAATCCTTGGAACTCCATTGCCGAAAAATATCCTGTTGGAACACGTTTGACCAGAAAGGTTGTAAAGATTACCAATGCTGGTGCCTTCGTTGAGCTGGAAGAAGGAATTGATGGATTCCTCCATGCCGACGATCTTTCTTGGACAAAGAAGGTTAAGCATCCTGGTAGCGAATTGACTGTTGATCAGGAAATTGAAGTTATGGTTATCGAAAGTGATTCCGAAAACCATCGCATTCGCTTGGGTGTTAAGCAGCTTTCAGAAGATCCATGGCAGCAGTTCTGTGCAACTTACAAGCCAGGTTCAACCTTGGAAGGTGAGGTTGTATCTATCGCTGACTTCGGAATCTTCGTAAGAGCTCCTGGTGGAATCGAAGGATTGGTAAACAAGTCCAATTTGAGCGAAAGCCGCGAGGAAACCTTTGAAGAGGCTGTAAAGAAGTACAACATTGGAGACAAAATCAACGTATTCGTTGTAGATGTTAATCCAGAAAAGCAGAAGGCAGCTTTCTCCGTTAAGGAATTCAAGAGAAAGCAGCAGAGAGATGAAATTTCTCAGTATATGTCTTCTGTAGATGATGGCAATGATGGTGCTTTCACTCTTGGAGATCTCCTCAAGAATAAGAATAACTAAAGAATGTTTCGGTGGGGGACATGGCTTGTGAGACTTTTGAAATAGACAGACTCAAAACCCTCATCGAAATTAATTCACTGATAAATTCTAATTATTCAGACTTTGACGCATTGTTGGTTTATATTCTTAAATCGGCAATGCGTCTTGTTGAATGTGAGTCATCATCCCTGTTTTTGCCTAATCAGGGAAATACTGTTTTAAATTTTAGGATAGCTTTAGGACCAGCTGGAGTTCGGGCTATGACTATACCTGTTGATATTGACAATAGTATTGCTGGTTGGGTTTTTAGAAATAACAAGAGTCTAATTATTGATGATGTGCAACATGATCAGCGTTTTTTTGTTACGGTTCAAGACAGAACTGGATATAAGACTGAAAACATGATTTCGATTCCCCTCAGAGTAAAGAATTCTTGTGTGGGTGTCATTCAGTTGTTGAACAAGATCAATGGGCAAAAATTCACTGAGTCAGATTTAGGCATCTTGGAATTGCTGGGTGCTCAGGCTGGTATGGCTTATGAAGTGGCTGGTCAATTTAAGACTGTTCAGGACGAGAATAGTATATTACGGAGTAGAATGCAGTATGGTGGAGAATACCATACTTTTTTAGCTCATAGTTCTGTAATGCTTGATTTGGTTAGTACCCTTGATGATGTTGCTCAAACAAATATCTCTGTATTGATTCTTGGAGAAAGTGGAGTTGGCAAAGAATTGTTTGCAGAGCAACTCCATCTTAAAAGCGACAGGGCAGAAAAAACCTTTGTTCGGGTGAATTGTGCAGCTCTCTCTCCACAATTATTGGAAAGTGAGCTTTTTGGTCATGTAAAGGGTGCATTTACCAGTGCCGTAAGCGATAGGGTAGGGCGTTTTGAAATGGCCAACGGTGGAACCATCTTTCTTGATGAGGTGGGGGAATTACCTCTAGATTTGCAGTCAAAGCTATTGCGGGTATTGCAGTCTAAATCCTTTGAAAAGGTAGGCTCCAGTAAAACCATTTCCGTTGATGTTCGGATTATTGCCGCTACTAATCGTGATTTGGAAGCTATGGTACAAGCAGGAACATTTCGTCAAGATTTGTATTATCGCTTAAATGTTTTACCATTGAATGTTCCACCGCTACGGAATAGAAGAGAAGATATTGAACCTTTGGCTCAGTTTTTTTGTCAGAAATTCAGTGGTGAGGTGAAGAAAAATTTTGTTGGTTTTTCAGAGGATGCTCTCGTGGCATTGCATTCATATTATTGGCCAGGAAATGTTCGGGAATTGGAAAATACCATAGAACGAGCCTGTGTTTTAGGAAAACCACCTATTATTCGTGCAGATGATCTTCGTCTGCAAAATTGTTGTAGTTCTGGAAATACAACTGGAACGGAAACTGATCTTGTATATGATCTTGATTTAACTGACGGAGACAGAACATTGAAGACTGCCGTCAATAAATTCAAGAAAGCATATATTACCCAGATTCTTGATGAGACTTCATGGAACCAGACGGAAGCGGGTAAAATTTTAGGAATTCAGCGGACCTATGTCTCTCGTTTGTTAAACGAGCTACATATCCGTTAATGTTAAGGAGCATATATGGCTGAGAAGAATACAGAAGAAAAAAAGACTTTTGCAGACAATGCAAGTGGCTTTTTGACAAAGTATCGTGTTCTATTCATTGGTGTAATTGTAGCACTTATTGTCGTAGCTATTGTTTGGGGGATTATTTCTTCCATGACTACTTCATCCCACGAGAAGGGATTGAATCAGTTGGATAATATTATCCATACCTTATCAAAGGCTGATGATGCTTCTGTTGATACAGCCCGTGAAGTGGCCTTGCCTCAGGTGCTTGAGTTGGCAGAAAAGAACAAGGGAAATATCGTTGGTTTGCGTTCAAGTATGGCTGCAGCAGAGATTTATTTTAGTCAGGAAAAGTGGAGCGAAGCTCGTGATTGCTGGTTGACCGCTGCCACAACAAAAAATGCTGGATATACTGCTCCTGTTTGTTATTACAACGCAGCAGTTTGTTCAGAGGAACTTGCTGAAGTTGACACTGCTATCGAGTATTATAAGTTTGCCCTTGCAAATGGTGATTGTGATTTTGAACCTCATATTCTCTTTAGCCTCGGTCGTTTGCAGGAGGGTAAAGGGGATTATGTAGCTGCTTCTGAGAATTATTCTACATTGAAAGATAAGTATCCTTCTGATTCTTGGACAAATTTGGCAGAATCTCGCCTTATTGCATTAAAGGCAGCAGGAAATATTCAGTAAGGGAAAAGAATTTCCTTTTATTTTAAGACAAAAGATTTTGTTTATGTCTTGAAAAAAGAAAGCCAGCAAGATATTATCTGTATTGTATGAAAAAAATATGGATGATATTCAGCTGGCTTTTTTTATTGCTGTTTTTTTCAGCTTGTGGTCTTGACACTTTTTATTATCTTAATCCCCCCATCTCCATGACCTTTATTGATGATGCTACCAGTTTAAGTAATGACCCCACAAAGCAATTTGTCTCTTTTAAAACTGCTGTTAATGGTGACACGGAAGATGTTTTCCAAGGTACATCGGTGTATTACAAGATTTTTAATAGTACAAGCCAATTATTATCAAACAAAAAAACTATAGAAAATATTGATTCAGAATATTCCAATCAGGGAATTGAGCGATTGATTAGTTGGGGATATCAGCCATTAACCACAGATAAGGTAACCACAGCAAACCTTGTACCTGCTGGTGATGTAAAGGTGGTTTCTATCCGTCTGTACAATCAAACACCAGATGGAGCTGGAAATTACGAGTATCCAGCTGAGATTACTGTAGATGGTCAAAGTATTGGTATTCCTGTACGGAGTGTGGAAGATAAAACCTTTTCTTTTAATTCAACAGCAGAGCCAAATTCAATCTATTCCCTTCCTGTGGAGGGGCAGGAAGATGTAAACTTTTCTGCCGGTGTTGGAACAAATATGTGGTATGTGGCTTTGTACGCTGTTTCCACGGGGATGAGTCCTTCTCTTACACCTGTGTATAGTCAGGTAGTATACCTTGGCTCCTTGGCTATTGTTCCATCGAATTAAAAAACTGGCTTGATGAGCATCAAACCTTGATGTGCACCAAGCCAGTTACTAATGATTTCAGATTAAAGTTTTTTACTCTTACAGTTCCTCTGTGGGAATGTGGTAGACACTGCCACAATTGTGACAGACAATTTCCAGTGGGTTTGGCCCGTTCTTTTTCATATCTTCTACTTCATCTTGTCCAAGATTTTTCACTGCTGAAAGGTATTTTTCTCGGGAGCAGAAGCAATCAAAGATAATGTCTCGCTCTAGGGCCACGGTGGGCTTAAAGTCACGGAAAAGACCATAGATAATGTCATCACGATCGCCACCTTCTGAGAACCATTGTCCATAGGAAGGTGCTGCTTGGAAGGCGTGTTCTACAGCATCGGTAATTTCTGCTTCGTAGGCTTGGCGTTCAGCTAGTTCTTTGCCAGTAAGTCCTCCTTGGGCAGGCATTTTTTGCAGGAACATTCCACCAGCACCCACTACCTGTCCTTGGCGGTCAAACTGAATGCTAGTGTTAAAGGCAGTATAGATTTGCTCAGACTGGGCAAAATACCAAGCCAAGTCTTGGGCAATATTGCGGTGCATGATTTCCACGCTACCAACCTGTGGTTCTCTGGCTCCTTCGTTAAATCGAGAAATGGTCAGCGTTCCTGGTCCAAAGAAAGGAGCTAAATCCCAGCTTTCTAAGGGCTTGGTAATGGGAATGGGATCTTGTAAAAGATAGCCACGAACAGAGCCAGAGCTATCGGCTTCGGTACAAAAGCCTGCGGCAGGACCGTTGGTGTCGTAACGGAAATTAACACGTCCCCGTCCCTTCATGGTGGGAATTAACAAAGCGGTGGACAAGTAGGCTTGGCCAAGAACAAGTGTTTCTAAAATCCCCAGTTTGTGGTTTGCTCGCATTTGATTTATAAATCTTGTGCCGTGGAAAAAGGCTCCACGATACAGTCCATCTGCCATAACAAAGACAGACATGCCATCCTTGTGGATAGAATCGAGATGTTGCAGCACGTGCTGGTCAGTAATTTCTGCTGTAATCATACTACTACTATACTAATTTTTTTTATTGACTTCAATTATCTTTTCTTGACTTCACCTTTCTTTCTTACTATGCTTAAATAGTCAAGTCCCAGTGAAAAGATTGACGGGATGCTTGGCAAAGGATTATGCATGTCTAAGAAAATTTATGTGGGAAATCTTAGTTTTAGAACAACTGAAGATGGGCTTTATTCAGTTTTTTCTCAGTTTGGTACCGTCATTTCTGCCCAGGTGATTCGTGATAGATTTACCGACCAGTCCCGTGGATTTGGCTTTGTGGAAATGGACCAAGATGGAGCTGCAGATGAAGCCATTGCTACCTTGAATGGCCAGATGATTGACGGACGGAGAGTGCGAGTAAATGCAGCTGAGGAAAAGCCTGCTGGATTTAATCGAGAACGAGGGGAAAATCGCTCTTCCTTTAACAGAGGTGATAGACCACGGCGAGAGGGCCAGCGGGGAGAGTTTCGGGAAGGCCGTTCAGCAAGAAATTCCTCTCGATCACAGCGGGATTCCTGGGATTATTCCTACTAAATTAATTTAGTTTGGAAAATTTGATTCAGTTTCCTTCTTGAAGTTTCGGGAACAGAAAAGTCGGTTGGAATTGGTGGACTGGGCTTCCTTCAATTTAACCGACCTTTCATTATATCTCCCTTGCGTATGGCCTTTCTTTTTATTATAGTTAAAATATGGATTTTATTAGACTTATAGTTATTGGAGTTATTCTTGGAGTGGCAAATGTGATTCCCGGTGTTTCAGGAGGAACACTTGCCGTTGTTTTTAATATTTACGACAGGCTTATTAGTGTTATAACCTTGAATGTAAAAAAGATTCTTTCTGAGTGGAAATTCATTCTGCCCTTGGTTATTGGTATGGGGCTGGGAATCATCTTGTTCAGCAAGGCAATTACCTTTCTTTTTGAAAATTATCCAGTGCAGACAAATTGGTTCTTTATCGGCATTATTCTGGGAAGCATTCCCATGATTGTAAAGCGATTGTTGGTGGCTAGTAAAAATAGTGCTCAAGGAGCTGAAAAAAAGGCCGTGCCTGTTTCTGCCATTGTGTGCGGTGTACTGGCACTGGCGGTAATGGCTGTTATGACCTATGCCAATGTGGCTGAAACTGGTGCTCCCATTCAAACTGAGTTGACCCCTGTACTGGCGGTAAAGCTTTTTATTGGGCTAGTTTGTGCCACCATTGCCATGATTATTCCCGGAATTTCTGGCTCCTTTTTGATGCTGGTGGTGGGAGTGTACAGCACGATAATCGCAGCAATTTCTGACTTTAACATTCACCTGCTGATTCCTGCTGTAATTGGTGGGGTGATTGGCCTTTTAGGTGGAGCCAAGTTGGTTCGATTCCTGATGGAAAAGGTTCCCGCTCAAACCTACGGTGCAATTATGGGATTGGTGCTGGGCTCTATTTTGGTGATTTTCCCCGGCTTTGGTGGTTTTGTAACCTTGGTCACCTCCCTTCTTGCTGCGGCAGTGGGCTTTGTGGTGTCCTTCTTTGCAGGCCGAGAAAAGATAGAATCCTAGGCTGGGGTTCTTGCCTTTGCCAGAGCATCTAGCAATGCTTCCATCAAAGGGAAGGATTCTGGGGTGAGGCTGGCAAGGTTATCGTATTCGGTGTGAAGGAGTCGCCAGGTCATGGGCATTTTTTCCTGCACCTGGTAGGGCTCCAGTGGCTTGATTTTGCGGGCTCCCACCTCTTGATTCTGGCTACTTTTCATAATGGCGGCTTGGAGCCCTGGATGTTGCTTTAATTCCCGAAGATAAGAAACTACCTCTTGGGCTGGTAGCAAGGTAATGGCTACGGCAGGAATTCCACAGGCAAGAAAGCCTGCATTGTCGCTGTAGGGCACTGGTAGTGGAGCCCATTTTCTTCCAGCTACGGATTTAATCAAGTCTTCCGTTCGTTCCACCAAGCTATTGAACTGTCGTTGGAAAGGAATGCTACCTTTTCCCATGCCAGCTTGGGAAAGAATCACAAAATCTCCCCGTCCGCAGCAGTCAAAGGCATACACATCCTGTTGGGTAAGCCCTAAGCTCCTGAATTTGGTGGCAATACCAAAGGCTCCCTGCTCGGAAACACCTTCGCTGCCTCCCATTTCCTCTCCGTCAGAAAAAATAATCTGTACATTATGAAAGCCAGGAAACCGCAAAAGGCGTCGTGCCCAGTAAATAATCTGGAAAACGGCGGCACTATTGTCGTTGGCACCAGGACTGGTATCCACTCGGTCATAGTGAGCCAGCACCGTCTTCATCTTGTACTGGGGATTATAGGCTGAAGGAGGGAACTTTACCAAAATGTGGTGGGCTCCCTCCAATGACAGGGGAACAGCAGGAACTCCAAAGTCCTTGAGCATATCGAGAATGAATTGTCTTCTGTCACAATCTGGGGCAATGAACCTTTGAAAGTCCCCGTGGTCCTGCATCTTCTTCAGCCTTTTTCGAGATTAAATGTCAAAGATTTCAGCAAAGGCCTTTAGGGCACCCTCTGTATTGTGAGCCAACACCTGCTTGGTGAGAATCTTTCCTAACTGAACACCTTCTTGGTCAAAGCTATTCAAGTTCCACAGGAAGCCCTGGAACATAATCTTGTTTTCAAAGTGGGCCAGCAAGGATCCCAAGGCTTCTGGAGTTAGCTTGTCTCCGTAGATGAGGCTGGAGGGGCGTCCTCCGGGGAAGTACTTGTTGGGGTTCTGGTCATCCTTTCCACAGGCAAAGGCCATAATCTGGGCTACTAGGTTGGCACAAAGCTTTTTCTGGCTAGTGGAATCGTCAACTATTACGTCGCAGCCAGTTTGGTTTTCCTTAAAGCCGATGAACTGCAGGGGAATAATGTCTGTTCCCTGATGCAACAGCTGGTAGAAGGAGTGCTGACCGTTTGTTCCTGGTTCACCAAAGATGGCAGGTCCTGTTACGTAGTCTACGGGCTGGCCGTCACGGTTTACCTGCTTGCCGTTGGATTCCATGTCTGCCTGCTGAAGGTGGGCAGGGAAGCGGCTGAGGGCCTGGCTATAGGGCAGGATGGCGGTGGCAGGGTAGCCCTGTACATTCCGCTCGTACAAGCCGATGAGGGCATCCAGCATGGCAGGATTCTTGGTAATGTCACTGGCACAGGCGGTAACATCTGCCTCGTGGGCACCCTTCAGGAAGGAGGCAAAACCATCGTAGCCAAAGGCCAAGGAAAGGACGGCTCCGCCTACTGCTGAGGTGGAGGAATATCGTCCGCCGATAAAGTCATCGATGTAGAAGGAAGCCAGGTAGGCGGGATTGTTTGCCAAGGGGCTTGTTTCGGAGGTAACGGCTACCATGTGCTTGGCAGGATCAAGGCCAGCTTTTTGCAGGAAGTCCTTAACGAAAAGCTCATTGGCAAGGGTTTCCTGGGTGGTACCGCTTTTGGATACTAGAATAAAGAGGGTGTGGTTCAAGTCAAGGCTTGCCACAACACCTGCTCCATCGTCAGGGTCAACGTTGGAGATAAAGGCAGCCTTCATCTTGAGGCAACCGTTAGCACGGGCCCATTGCTCCAAGGCCAGGTACATGGCTCTGGGGCCTAGGTCAGATCCTCCGATACCGATTTGGGCTACTGTGGTAAACTTTTCTCCAGCTGCGTTAGTGATTTGTCCACCGTGAACCTTTTCCACAAAGGTCTTGATGGCTTCTAGCTGCTGCTGATAAAAGGCTCCTTCGTTCTTGCCCTGGTGCAGTACATCCTGTCCTAGCTGGCCCCGCAACAGGTGGTGTAAGACCTTGCGATTTTCTCCTGTGTTGATGGTGGCACCGTTGTACAATTCCTGAAATTTGCCAGTAAGCTGGGCCTCATCTGCCAATTCCTGCAAGATGGCCAGAATCTGGGGGCTTACTTCTTTTGCACTGTAGTTATAGGTAAGACCAGCAGCCATGGGGGCACTATAGCGGGCTACCCGTTCAGCGGCAGTGGGAGAGGAAAGCTCAGTCTTGATGGAAACAAGGTTTTTCAATGTCTGGAGCTTCTTGAAGGACTCCAGCTTGTCTAGGTTTTGCCAAGTAATCATATTCACCTCGAGAAAATTTGATGGGGCAGGATGTTGGATTCGCCCAAAGGGAAAGCCACCTTGGTAAAAAAGGTGGTTTCACAGTGAAATATAGCATAAAAATGGGATTTATGACAGGGGGAGTATTCTTTAGGAGGGAACCGCCCCTCTGCTCAGAAGCGGTGGGTTTCCGCACTTTTGCGGGGCAAAAGCGAGATTCGCTAAAATCGCACAATATATCGCGATTTTCCGGTCTGAGCCGTCGCTCCCTACCTAAAACCCCCTCCTTCCCCAGCACTGCTTAGGGGCTTCCTGCCCCTATTTGTATGTATATTTGGTTAAAGAAATGGGAAAAGTAATCATAAAATTCTTTCTGTCCAAGTGTAAACCATCACCATCACCTACGACTCAAGAACCCCATTTTCTCACTCCAAGGACACGTAGGTTTTGCCGGTGCCTCCTTCTTCTGGGCGGGCAAAGTGAAAGTCTGTAATGCCAGGGTAGTGAGAAAGGTAGTCGTGGACAGCCTGTTGTAGGATGCCATTTCCCTTGCCGTGGATAACGGAAAAGTGATAGAGGCCCTGCATGGTGGCCAAGTCCAGCTGTCGCTCCAGTGCCTTGATAGCTTCCTCACAACGCATACCTAAAAGCCGTAGTTCCAGTACTGGTCGTTCCGTGCTGGAATCCTTTACAAAGCTCCTGTCCTGGGGAGTAGCAAGGCTGTGGGCCACAGAGCCACTGGAAGCATCTCCTTCCACCAAGCTATATTCCACCATTTGGGCGGGATTGATTTCCAAGGGTTGCAGCAATCGCAATTCCTTTTCCTTCATGGTGAGCTTAAGGCCTCCCACCTGAACAAGCCAGCTTCCCTTGCCGCTTTGTCTCAGAATGGTGCCTGTTCTGTTGCCCTTGATGGTGGCTACGGTGGCTCCTTCTTGGAATTGCAACTCCTGCTGAAGCTTCTTGCTGCCAGCTCCAGCGTTGCCAGTTTGCTTTCCCCCTGCTGAATGTTCCTGAGCTTGTGCTACATCCTGAGCTCGAGCCAAGGCCAGTGCATCCTTGTTTTTCAGTCGCTTCTTTTTGCCAGCCTTTACAGGAGGGGCAAGGGGAGCAGTTCCATGGATTTTTTCCAGTTCCAGTTGATCCTGCTGTAGCTGCTCTTCTTGGCTTTCCAGCTTTTTTTCCTGTTCCTTGATATTTGCATCCAGCTGACAGATAAATTGCTTGACGCTTTGGGTCTTGGCCTTGGAAATCTCTCCTTCCCGCAATTCTCTCACTAGATTTTCCAGCATTTTTCGGCTTTCTGACAAGAAGATGCGGCCTTCCCGCTGGTCTTCCCGAGAAAGTTCTTGCTCCCGCTGACGAAGCTGCAATTCCTTCAAGTCCACCCTTCGACGCTTGTCACGAATGCTTTGTTGTTCCTGCTGTAACTCTTGCGCCAGCTTGTCTGCCTCTTGGTGCTTTTGGGTAAGGGAGGTAATCATGGCAGAAATGTCTGCCTGCTGGCCTTCCATGTAGGCGGTGGCTTGATCCACAATGGCTGCAGGAAGACCGTTGCGTCGGGCTATGTCCAAGGCTCGGCTTTCCCCAGGGATTCCTGCTCGAATGCGATAGGTGGGAGCCAAGGTTTTTTCATCAAACTCTGCAGAGGCATTGGTACAGGTGGGGTGGGTGTAGCCGTAATTTTTCAAAACACCGTGATGGGTTGTAACAACGACAATATCACCTTGTTGAATGAGCTTGTCCAACACCGCCATGGCAATGGCTCCTCCTTCCTGAGGGTCAGTACCGCTTCCCAGCTCGTCCAGCAAGATAAGACTCTTGCCGTCGGAACGCTCCAGCATTTGGCCAATATTTTTCATGTGGCCAGAAAAGGTTGACAGGGACTGATCTAGGGATTGCTCATCACCAATATCTGCAAAAACTCCAGAACACAGGGGAAGGGCAGTTTCCTCGGCGGCGGGAATGGGAAAGCCACTTTGATTTAGCAGAGTGAACAGGGCTAGGGTTTTTAAGGAAACGGTTTTACCGCCAGTGTTGGGACCGGTGATAATCAGTACTCGGCAGTTCTGGGGAAAAACCAGGTCAATGGGAACGGCCTGTTCTCCCAAAAGGGGATGGCGAGCCTGCAAAAGACGTGGCTGACTTTCTGGTGGCAAATCCTTGGCAAAGATGGCCTTGTTGTTCACTGCCCAGCGAGCCGTTCCATAGGCTCCGTCTAGTTGCACCATACTGTGATGGGCCAAGAGAATGTCTTGATGAAAGGGAGCAAGGCTTGCGGTAAGCTCTCGGAAAATACGGCGGATTTCTGCTGAAAGGGCAAATTCCTCCTGCACTAGCTCGTTGTTTTTGCGAACCACTTCCTCTGGCTCAATGTAGACGGTGTGGCCAGTTTGAGAAACCTCGTGGATAATGCCCCGAATCCGAGATCTGCTACCAGAACGAACTGCTAGCACTTGTCTGTCGGAGCGAAGCACTGGTACATCGGATTGCAAAACATCCTTCAAGCTAGTATCGCTGGTGTAACGGCGAATAGCTGAATCAATTTCTCGGCGAATGCGGGCAATGTTTCCTCGAATTTCCCGTAGCTCTGGCAAATCCTTTAGCTGGCCGCTTTTGTCAAGAACTCGGCCAATGAGCTGAATGGGCTGCTGAAGGTCTGGCAAATCCTGTGCCTGAGCTTCTAGGTGGGGAATGGGAAGGGATTTTGCTGCAGACAAAAGAGCCTTTGCTGTTTGTACCGTAATGGAACAAAAGCTAGCTAAGGTGTGGAGCTCCTGCTGATTTAAAACTGAATTGGCCACGGCCAGAATGTCGGCAATGGGCTCCACTGGTTCCCAGCCAGTGAGGGGAAGGGGACGGGCGGAATCAAGATACATAACCCATTGGCTTGCCACTGCTTTGAGGCGGCTGATTTCTTGACCCTGGGTTATGGGAAGGCGTTCTTCTAGAAAATCCCGTCCTTCTTGACTGAGACAACAGCCTGCAATGGCTGAGCGGATTCGAAGAAAATCCAATTGCTGCAGGATTTTTTCTTCCACCTGCATGAGTTTATCGCTCTGTTGCTCCATGCTAGAATTCCCAGCTTCCAGTGTTGATTTCGTCACAGATTCGCTGCCAGCTTTCAAAACGCTCCTCACTGATGATGCCGCTGTACACTGCTTCTTGAATCTTGCAGCCTGGCTCTTGGTTATGGTTGCAGGACATGCCAAAGGAACAGGTTCCCACGAGGGGCTTCATTTCCCGAAAGTATAGGGCCAGGTCTGCGGAAGCAATGTCGTGGAGTACAAAGCGACGGACACCGGGGGTATCGATGATGGAGGCTCGAGCGTTTTGCCGTCCTCCCATTAAGGATTCGTTTAAAGTAAGGTGAAGGAGGGTGCCCTTGGTGGTAGTGTGGGTTCCTCGTCCGTATTTTTCTGAAAGGCTTCCTGTTTTCAGCACGCAGCTAGAATCAAGGACATTGATGAGGCTAGATTTTCCCACACCAGACTGACCCACAAAGGCGGTAAGCTTGTCTTCTAGTAAGGCTGCCAGCTCTGGGATTCCCTCGCCACTGCGGGCAGAGATTCGCAATACTTGGTAGCCGATGTTTTCCCAGTCGGTGAGACGATACTCCACATCCTCGTCGGCAGCCAGGTCGTACTTGTTGCAAATAATGATTGGAGTGATTCCTGCCTGCTCAGCCTGAGCTAGGGCTCGGTCTACAAAGCGGGGGCGGAAGGGTGGTTCCTGGGTGGTGGTGACAATCATCAGGTAGTCTAGGTTGGCTGCCAAAAGCTGTGGTGCCCGTCCTTTTACATTCCAGCGGACAAAGGCATTGGTGCGGCTTTGAAGGGAAAGGATTTGTCCCATTTCCTGCTCCAGTTCATCTGGCTGGATTTCCACCCGATCTCCAGGTGCCAGAGGATTGTAATAGCCCTGACTATCCTTGAGCTTTTTACCTTTGATGGAACACTGACGAGTAATTCCATCCTCACACTCTACAGAAAAAAAATTATTGCTTCCACTAAGAACGATACCTAACACAAGATGCAGTATAGCATAAGTTCAATGAAATTAAAAGCGGTGGGAGTGGCGGGAGAACCCACCGCCGCCTTACGCTTCACTGGCGTTCAGAGGGCGGCGTCGGTGGGTGCCCCTCCCGCCATTCCCGCTCGCTCTTTCGTTTATTGGGCTATACTGTGGGTAGATGGGGATGGATAAAAAAATCCCACCGAGGTGCTTTTTTAAGTACCTCGGTGGACAAACCCCAGATTTTGCGTAGCAAAATCGAATCTGGGTTTCAGCCCTTGACCAGAAATTGCAGGCATTTTATCCTTTGAAAGGAATACCTTCTCTACCGGGGTTCTTAGGGGCAGGAAGCCCCTAAGCAGTGCTGGGGGAAAGGGAGGTTTTAGGTAGGGAGCGACGGCTCAAGCCGGAAAATCGCGATATATTGAGCGATTTTAGCGAATCTCGCTTTTGCCCCGCAAAAGTGCGGAAACACCCCGCTTCTGAGTAGAGGGGGTGTCCCCTCCTAAATAAAAACTTTATTGAACAAATCACCAAAATGCAGTACTATTCATAGAATAAGGATTTAATATGAGCAGTGAGAGTCGAAAGATTGATGAGGGAACCCTTGATGCCCTCCTGTACCTGTCCCGGTTGTCACCGGAGAGTACGAACCTGACCACCTTGCGGGAGCAGGTTGACCAAATCGTTGGATATTTTGATATTTTGTCTGAGTTTACCCACAACGAAAATCCCTACGATGCCTACCCAGCCACCGAATCAGATAAATTGCGTGAGGATGATGTGGTAAAGGGCTTGGATATTCCTGATGTTAAAAAGATTTCCGAGGAATTCCTTGACGGCTACTTCCGTGTGCCCAAGGTCCTTGGGGAGGGAGCCTAATCATGTCACAGTTTAATATGCAGACCATAGAAGGGGTCCGTTCAGCCTTGGCAGCGGGAGCCACCACCAGTGAAAAATTGGTGGAAGAAACTGCCGCCATCTTTCAGGCTGATGCCCAATCAGAGTTGCCCCTTAATGCCTTCCTTGAGATTTACGATGATGCCATCCTTCGTGCAAAAGAAGCAGATGAGCTTCGTGCTAAGGCTTCTGCAGAAGGTGAAGCTGCCTTGAAAAAGCTGCTGGAGGAAAAGCCTCTTTTGGGAGTTCCCTTCGCGGTAAAGGACAATATTTCTGTTAAAGGACATAAGCTCACCTGTGCCAGCAAGATTTTGGAAGGCTACGTGGCTCCCTACAATGCCACCGTTATCCAGCGTCTCCTTGATGCAGGTGCCATTCCTGTGGGCCGCTGTAATATGGACGAATTCGCCATGGGTTCTTCCACCGAGTACTCTGCCTACGGAGCCACCCGCAATCCTATTAACCGCCAGTATGTTTCTGGTGGTTCATCTGGTGGTTCCACTGCAGCAGTAGCCGCCAACCAAGCTCTTTTCGGCCTTGGAACAGAAACTGGTGGTTCAGTTCGCCTTCCTGCAAGCTATTGCGGTGTTTATGGACTTAAGCCCACCTACGGTGTTTTAAGTCGTTGGGGTGTAGTGGCCTACGGTTCCTCCTTGGATCAGGTGGGCTTGCTGGGGCACACTCCTGCTGACATTGCCCTTCCCCTGTCTGTGATGAGCGGCCAGGATATGTATGACGACACCAGTGCCGACTTGCCAGAAGCTGATTCCCTAAAGAATCTTTGTGCCATGGATGCAAGCCAGCTGGCTGCCCTTAAAATTGCCGTTCCCCGCCAGTTTTTGGAGGCAAAGGGAATGGATGCCGATGTGGCAGCTGTCTTTGAAGCTACCCGCAACTGGTTCCAGGAAAAGGGAGCTTCCATCACCGTGGTGGACCTGCCCATCCTTGATGCAGCCATTGCCAGCTACTACGTTATTGCCTTGAGCGAGGCAGCCAGCAATTTGAGCCGCTTTGACGGTATCCGCTATGGTCGCCGCCGAGATCCCGGCCAAGGATTCGATGAGCTGTACGTTCAGACCCGTAGCGAGGGCTTTGGTCCTGAGGTTCGCCGTCGTATTGTTATTGGAAACTACGTACTTTCCGAGCAGTTCTCTGGGGACTGCTACAAGAAGGGAATGACTGTTCGTGCCCGTATTCAGCGTGAAATGGCTGAGCTTTTCAAAGAGTATGACTTGATTCTCTGCCCCACCTGTCCCACTGCTGCCTTCAAGCTGGGACAAAAGGTGGACGATCCATTGGAAATGTATTTGAGTGACTTGTTCACCACCTTTGTAAACCTAGCCCGCATTCCTTCTCTTTCCGTTCCTGCAGGAGCAACAAAAGACGGTATGCCCATTGGTATCCAGTTTGCAGGAGCCATGTTCAGCGAGGCAAAGATTTTGCAAATTGCACAAGTTTGGGAAAATGACCACCCTGGCTGTGGAATTCCTGTGAAGGCTGATTGTGGAGGTGGAAAATGAGTGTTGAAAAATATGAAGTAGTAATCGGTTGCGAGATTCACTGTCAGCTTTTAACAAAGACAAAGGCCTTCTGTGCCTGTGAAAACCGCTACGGTGGTATGCCCGATACTCGTGTATGTCCCGTGTGTCTCGGTTTGCCAGGGGCAATGCCTCGAGTCAGCAAGGGCTATGTGGAGCTAGGAGCAGTAGCTGGTCTTGCCCTCAACTGCAACATTGCCCGCTTTACTAAGTTTGACCGCAAGCATTATTTTTATCCCGACTTGGCCAAAGGCTACCAGATTACCCAGTACGACGTTCCCCTCTGTGCCGATGGTCACGTGGATCTTCCCTTCAAGCACCTGCCCAAGGAGCAGCAGCCTGGTGGAGAAAAATATCGCCCAGTAAATTTTAAAGGCGACAACTGCGACATTGACGGACAGTATCGCCGAGTACGGGTAGAACGCATCCACTTGGAGGAAGACGTAGGAAAGAGCCTTCACTTGGAAGGAAGCCATAGCTACATTGACTATAACCGCTGTGGAACTCCTCTCATTGAGATTGTAACTAAGCCAGACATTTCCTCTCCAGAGGAAGCAGCCCTTTTTATGCAGACCGTACAGGAAATTCTTCGGTATGTAGGTGTTACCAAGGGAAATCTGGAAGAAGGAAATATGCGTTGCGATGCCAACATCAACTTGACCGTGTGGGAAGATGGCAAGAAGTACCAGACTCCCATTTCCGAAATCAAGAACCTGAACTCCTTCCGAGCCATTCGTGAGGCTTGTCACTATGAAATCAAGCGTCAGCTCCATGAATTCGAGACAAACCGACAGGAATTCAATCCTGGCTTTAAGAATACCATGGGTTGGGATGAGGCAAAGGGAGAAACCGTCATCCAGCGAACAAAGAACTCCTTTGTGGACTACCGCTTTGTGGTGGAGCCCGACATTAAGCCCTTCAGTGTATCAGAAGAGTGCATTCAGTCTGCCCAAAACAAGGTGGGAGAGCTTCCTGAGCAAAAGCGCCAGCGTCTCAAGGCCCAGTTCGGTCTCAGTGACTTTGACGTAGAAACCCTTACTGCTAGCCGTGAGCTTGCCCTGTGGTATGAGGAAGCTGCAGCCCTGTCCAAGGACCCAAAGAAGGTGGCCAACTGGATTTTGGCAGAAGTCCTTGCAGTCTTGAACGAGCAGGAGCTTACTATTTCCCAGCTGAAAATCGGGCCTAAGCATATTGCTTCCTTGGTGGATGCAGTTCTTGAAGGAAAAATTTCTGGAAAGCAGGCTAAGGAGGTCTTTGCAGAAATGCTAGAGACAGCAGCCATGCCAGCAGATATCATCAAGGCAAAGGGAATGGAGCAGGTTTCTGACTCCAGTGTTATCGAGTCCTTGGTGGATCAGGTAATTGCAGAAAATCCCAAGGCTGTGGAAGACTTCAAGAATGGAAAGACAAACGTATTGGGCTGGCTCACTGGTCAGGTTATGAAAAAGTCAGCTGGTAAGGCAAATCCTGCTTCTGCCACGGCTTTAGTAAAAGAAAAACTTTCGGCCCTGTAACAATGAAAACTACTCAGTACTGGTATTGCGCTGATTTTGAAGAAAAACACGGTACCGTCCAGCGGGCACGAGGTTCTTATCTCTACACCCGCAAAGGACGCCGTGTGGTGGATATGTATCAGGAGGCAGGACGTGCCATCTTGGGATGGGGCAGCTCAAAGGCTAGCACCGTCTTCAAGAATATCATGAACCGGGGTCTCACTGGTACCTTTCCCACCGATTACGGAACCCAATTGGAGCGGGCTGTCAAAACCTTATTGCCAGAGTACCAACAGGTGCGCTGGTACAATAGCTTGGTGTCCGCCCAAACAGCCTTGGCTCAGTACTTTAACTTTTGGACGGAGATTCCTCTGGGAGAACATCCCTTGCTTGATGCCACAGAATCCCTCTTTACGGAGGATTATGACTTAACCTTAGATAGCTGGCTGGCAAAAAAGGGTGTTCCTCGGTGGAGACCTTGGTTAGACGAGGCATGGTTTACCTCTTGGCAGGAAATTCCCCTGCAAGTAATGGAAATCAATGAAAAGGCTCAAACTGCCATTGTAGTGGTTCCTCCCCTACCTTGGATAAAAAGCTATTACATAGTGGCATTTACAGAGATGGAAGGTAGATTCATTCCACCCTCAGATGTTCTTTTGCCACCAGTAATGGCTTCTACAGCAAGAGCCATCTATGACTTGATTGCAGAAATCCCCAATCGCAGTGAAAAGGATTGGTGTAAGTTTGACTTTGTGGTAAAAAAGTACTGGGATCGTCGTGGACCCTATCTTTTACCCAAGGTACCTCAATCTCGGTATCGTGAATTTTTCAATCATTGTCTAGACTATGGTATTTTTATCTCTCCAAACTATAGAATTCCATCTATAATTCCTTGGGGAGCAAATGAAGGTGATTTTACCCAACTGAAAAAAAATCCTTTTTCTTTCGAATTTTAAGTTTGTTGAAAAAGAACCGATAATGATGTATCATTCAAAATCAGTTTTTGCCAACGCTTAAACTGAAAAAAAGGAGTATATATGGCAACTAAAAGCTCTACTGGATTTGGTGTAGTACTAGTTCAGATTGCCCTTGGTCTTTTTTTTATTGCCAGTGGTATTTTAACCCTGCAGCTTGACTCAGGTTTCTTGGGACGGATTCAAGCTGGCTTCGGTGGAAATGAAGTAGCAACTGCAGTATATAGTATCTTAAAGGGTGATGTAGCAAATATTGTAATCATTGCCATTGGTGTATGTGAGATTTTAGCTGGGCTTTTCTTGATTCTCCGTTTCTTTATGGGAGTGGGAGTATTGGCAGACGTTGTGTTGATTATTATCATGATTGTCTGGATTGCAGTTATTATCTTGATTGATATCTTAGGAAATGGAGGTTTATTGAAGGGAGCCTTGGATAGCTTTGCTTCTATTCTTTCCTTCCTAAAGGTTTTCTCAGCCCACCTGCTGGTGCTTGGTGGCATTCTTATTGTAAAACGAGGCTAATCCCCTCCCAATAAAAAAAGAATCTCGCAGTTTTGCCCTGCAAAACTGCTTAAGCTGGCCAAAGGCCAGCGACCTTAAAGAACCCCGCAGTTTTGCCCTGCAAAACTGCTTAAGCTGGCCATGGGCCAGCGACTGGTCCATTAGCTCAGTAGGATAGAGCGGCTGCCTCCTAAGCAGCAGGTCGGACGTTCGATTCGTCTATGGGCCGTATATATAAGCCGAAAGCCCTGTGGTTTTCGGCTTTTTTGTTTGCAAGGTACTTCATCAATTTAACTCTACGGAGCGTTGATTGTATTATAGGGCCCATCAAGCTATACTGATCCATGGAGGTAGCGCATGGATTGCCAGAAGGTGGGTAACTTGATTCGGCAACTTCGCCTTGAACAAAAGTTGACCCAATTACAATTGGGGGAACAACTGGAGGTAAGCGACAAGGCTGTTTCAAAATGGGAGCGAGGGCTGGGCTGTCCAGATCTTTCCCTTATTTCTCGGTTAGCTACCCTCTTTCACGTGGATACAGAAAGCCTTCTTGCAGGAGAATTAAAGCAAGGCTTGGTTCTGGGAGGAAATATGAAAAAAATGGTATTTTATGTATGTCCTGAATGCGGCAATCTTGTTACCGCTACAGCGGCAACTTCAGTTACCTGTTGTGGCCGAAAACTTCAGGAAATGGAGGCGGTAAAGGCCAATCCTGATGAAAAACTACAAGTAGAAACCATTGAAAATGACTTTTTTATTTTTTCTAATCACGAAATGACAAAGGAACATTACATCTCTTTCGTGGCCCTTCTCACTGGTGATACCCTCATGGTAAAAAAATTGTATCCAGAATGGAATATGCAAGCCCACATTCCTCAGCTTGGTCATGGCAAGCTTCTTTGGTACTGCACTCAACATGGCTTATTCTATCAGTATCTGTAAAATAATTTACCCTTGTGTGTTTTCCTTATGAATAGTATAATAGTGTAATGCAAAGGTCTATTGTAAAGGCTATTCTATCATTTATTTTAATTCTTCTCTTTTTTGCCTGTTCCAATCACCAAACTTCACAGGAAGCAGGAGTGGATTACACAACTACCCTCCGGAATCAGTTTAAAAATAGATTTACAGACATTCAATGGACAGAAGAAATAAATCCTAAATTCATTTCTGACAGAAAAGCGCTTGATTCTGCTCATTTTTCCAGCAGAAGTTTATCCACTGTAAGTGCAGCATCAGTCCTTTCCTACCCTGACACTGATGCAATTTATCCTGCTGTTCCTGATTTTGGAAGCATTGATATTCGAGAAATTCCCTCCTCCCTCAAATCAGTCATCACTGATTTTTGTACCGAACTTTTAAATATATCTCAGAAAGAAAACTCCCAACAAGGGAAAATTATTCAAAAAGAAGGTTCCCAAGAAACGTATTCTGCCTTAGCACCTTCTTTTCTTTCTGGTCGCCAGTACATGTTGAGCATATATCTTCATGATACAGCAAGTTATCCAGCTGCAAAGAAATTTTATCTCGGTTCCCCCTCTATTAAAGATAAAACTTACGAGGTGCCAGTTCTTTTCCTTTCTCAAAAAGGAAGCTGGATTGTAGTTTTCTATGCCCTGTTGCAGGAAGATTCATGGAAAATTGAGCAAATCCGTTATGGAGATTTTGTGTATGAATGATGTATTGTCAGGAATCGAACGAGATTTAGTAATATCATATCTATGTGATTGCAATGTACCATTTTCTCTCATACAAAATGAATCACCTGATAGAATTTTTTCTTTTACTACAGGTCAGGAAGGAATAAGAATCCTACCAGAGGGAATTATTTTATTTGCTGATTCTGATGTCTTACCACAAGAAATCATTGGAACACAGGTAACCCTCAGATTTTATTTTAAAAAACTAGGACTTTCTTTTTCAAGTTTAGTTTCTTGCACAAAGTCAGGAGCACTTGCACTAGTTGTCCCAAGAGAAATTTTACGAATTGCAGATTTGGAAGAAAATGCTGGTACAGGTTTTTCCTGTAATGTATTTTTAGGAGAAGCATTTAGTGGCCAGCGACTAGTCTGTTCCTTGCGGGATGGCTATCCCTTGTTCATGCCCTGGATGTGGCGTTGTTTGCCAGAAAAACCAGATAGCCAATTATCTGGTCGCCTACGAGGACTCTGCGGTGCTATTCCTGTTGATGTTCCTTCCCTGATACGAGATAAACTTGTTGCTACAGGTAAGGCACTTTTAGTTACTGCTGGATGGGTACAGCCTGGCATGATTTTGCCCTTTGACGGATGCATTACCTCCCGTGATATGGTGGGAGAATTGGAGTTATTGGATAGTCTTGCTCAATTAAAGAGTGGCTTTTACTTTGCCTGTGGCTATCAGGAAAATAACAGGAACAGTCAAGCTCAGGTCTATTGTATTGAAGGAGTTTCATCCTCAGAGGATTTATTAAAAATCCTTCCCCTCATACCAGTGTGTCGATATCTTGCTGAACCAAAGGACAATTTTCCTCCACCAGCATTGTTGGACAGAATGCAACCCTTAGAATTGCTCTATCTCAGTAGCACAGAAATTATTTTTGCTACACAAGGAGGCATTTTCCCCTTGCAGCAAGAAGTACATTATTCTCTGTTGCTACAAATTCCTTTTAACACCCTCCGTCGTACCATTACAGTAGATTGTTTTGTGTCAGCTGTTTTTGAAAGTGGTGATGGCAGGACCTGTGCCCTCTGTCGGCTGGAAAATCTTAAGGCAGAAGATCAGCGGTTCCTCTTTGAATCCTTGAATAATAGTCGCTTTCTTTAGATTCTTTGCACGAGTTTGAAAAAGTTAGCAAAAGCTAAATTTTTTTTAGTTTTTTTCTTGATTTCTGTGTGTATATTTATTATATTTATGATATCAAAATAATTTGATTTTTATCACATTTTTATATGGAGGTTTTTATTATGTGTGAGAATACAAAGTTCCTTTCTTGTGGTGACTGCAAGGCAGTCCTATTCCGTCTTCCTGGAGATTTCCCTGGAGCACCTGAGGGAGTTCAGGCTCTCGAAGCTGGTGTAACTGATGCTGCAAAGGAAAAGCACATTCCTGTAGCTAAGGTTGAGGGAAACAAGGTAACTGTTGTTGTAGGTAGCGTAGAGCATCCTCAGACAGAAGAGCACCACATCAGCTTCATCTTGTTGGAGACCAACATGGGAATCCAGAGCCGCACATTGGCTCACGATGGAAAGCCTGAGGCTACATTCTTGTTGCAGGATGGCGAGAAGGCTATCGCTGTATACGAGATGTGCAATCTCCACGGATTGTGGAAGGTTGATCTCTAATTAGCTTTGTTTTCAAGCTAAAGCTTAGGTTCACTTGATTCAGTGGGTCAAAAGCAACAAAACCTGGGAAATCATCCGCAGAGGAATGATATCTCAGGTTTTTTCATTTTAAACAGGATGCATTTTAAGCCGAATAGTAACAGAAGTATACTATTCAGACCTGATATTGTAACTTATAAAACTATTCTGATTCCTTGGGAATAACAACAGGGGGCTTTGAACCCATAAAGATTGATAGGGGCTGCAAAAAACTAATATTTTCGCAGACGATTTTCAGAATTACCATCATGGGAACAGCAAGAATCATTCCCAAAAAGCCCCACAACCAGCCCCATACCGACAAAGATATGATGATGATAAAGGGTGAAAGTCCCAGATTACGGCCCTGCACCTTTGGCTCCACAAAGTTACCTAGAATCATGTTTACAGCCAACATCAAGAAACCAACCCAAATGACTGGTCCTGGTTTAGGCCAGAATTGAACCAAGGCAAAGAAGGTAGTTAAAATTCCTGAAATAATGGAACCGAAATTTGGAATAAAATTCAGTACAAAGGCAAGGAAGCCCCAAATAATGGGAAAGTCTAGATTTACCACCCAAGTGCCAAGAAATACAAAGATTCCTGTCAAAAGGGAGATAAAGAACTTTACTGAAATGTACTTTGTAACCTGTTGGATGATATCTCGCATAATGAGAGTAATTCGTCCTGGAGTTTTACCATCAAGTGCAGCAATGGCCTTTGCCTTAAACAAGCCCATCTCCATCAGCAGGAAAACAACGAAGAGTGCAACCACCGTAAGATTTCGTGCAAAGGTAATGAGATTGTTGGAAAAACTTACAGCCATACTTTGAATGGCATTTCGCACTCCCAACTGATTCCAAAGATTATTAATCAAGCTTAAATCACTATCATAGGATAGATTAAAAATCTCAGCTACCGCTACGTAAATAGTGAGAAATCGCTCTTCATACTTTGGATAGAGAGTTAAAATTGCCTTTGAACTTGATACTAGCAATGTACCGATGGAAAAAATCAGTACAAAAAGCAACAAGAATATGATGACAATCCCAAATATGGTGGGAATACGAAACTTTGTATGGAGTGTGTTAATTACAGGCTGGAAAACAAGCCCAAGGAATACCGCCACCGTAATGGGTAATACTACTTCCGCTGTAAGCTTTAACACCGTTCCCACTGCAATGATCCCGATGCAAAGGAGAATGTAAAATATTCCCTTGGTGTAATTCACCTTGTCACTCATTTTCCAACTCCTGATTTAGCGTGCAATCTTATCGAAACCACAGAAGGGCACGAGGACGGAAGGCACTGTAATGGAACCATCTTCGTTCTGATAGTTTTCCAGAATGGCCACCAAGGCACGAGACACCGCTACGGCAGTACCGTTCAACATATGTACAAAGCGGTTCTTTCCATCGCTGTCCTTAAAACGAACGTTCAAACGGCGAGCCTGGAAGTCAGTACAGTTGGAGGTGGAAGTAACCTCTCCCCAGTCTCCGTTTTCACCACGGCCAGGCATCCAGGCTTCCAAGTCCCACTTGCGGTAGGCTGGTGCACCTAAATCTCCAGTACAGGTATCTACTACACGGAAGGGAATGCCAAGACCAGTAAAGATCTCTTCTTCGATAAGACGAAGCTTTTCGTGAATCTCATCAGACTGCTCTGGCAAGCAATAAACGAACATTTCCAGCTTGGTGAACTGGTGCACTCGGTACAAGCCCTTGGAGAACTGGCCTGCAGCACCAGCTTCACGACGGAAGCAGTGAGAAAGTCCGCAGTAGTAAAGGGGAAGCTTTTCCTTGTTCAAAATCTCCCCAGCGTGATATCCACCCAAGGTGATTTCAGCGGTGGCAACAAGACAGGCCTTTTCATCTTCTAGTGCATATACGTTGGACTCATTTCCACGGGGATTGAAGCCTATTCCATGGAGGATTTCCTCACGAGCCACGTCGGGAGTGATAAAGGGAGTAAAACCATGCTTACGAAGAATGTTCATGGCATACATAATGAGAGCCTGCTCCAAGAAAACAGCCTCGTTTTTAAGATAGTAGAATTTATTTCCGGAAACCTTTGTGGCAGCGTCAAAGTCTACTAAATCAAGATCCTGAGCCAACTGAACGTGATCCTTTGGCTTAAAATTAAAGACAGTAGGAGTTCCTACCCGCTTTACTTCTGGATTATCAGTATCAAGAACTCCCACAGGGGCATCAGGGTGAGCCATGTTGGGAATCTTTCGTCCTTCTGTTTCCAGCTGCTGTTCCAGCTCATTGAGGGTTTTCTCGCAAGAGGCGATCTCATCCTTAATGGCCTTTCCCTCATCGATGAGGCGATTTCGCTCCTCTGGCTCCAACTTGGCCTTCATGGCCTTGGCATTATCGTTACGCCTCTGCTGCAGAGCCTGTACCTGAGTCACTAAAGCTGTCCGCTTGTCAAAAAGTTCCACAACCAAATCGGCATCGGCATTCATATTGCGATTGGCAATATTTTCCTTCACTGCCTGGATATTTTCCTTGATAAATCTATAGTCCAACATACCATATATAATACAGAGGTAACAGACTTTTTTCAAGTTATGGATAAAATCTCACGGAAAAAGAGAAAAATGAGGGAGAATCACTGTTGTACGCCAGTTGAAAAAAGAGTATGCTAGCCACCATGAAATTTCTTGCTTGGCTAAAAAAAGATTTTGTGCTGGTGACTGCCCTAGCATTAGCGGTCATCTCTCTTTGTGTAGTAAAACCTTCTGTTGAATTGGTTGTGTCGGCTATTGATTTTAAGGTGCTTGCCCTGCTGTTTTGCCTTATGCTGGTAATTCAAGCCTTTCGTACCACCAATTTACTTGATTATATTGCGGTACGATTGCTGGGCATCTGTAAAACCACAAGATTACTCTATTTTGTCTTAGTTTTTTTGGTGTTCTTTATTTCCATGGTTATTACCAACGATGTGGCTTTGCTAACCTTTGTTCCCCTAACCATTTTAGTATGCCAAAAGCGAAATATTCCTGCAGGTACCCTAGTGGTTTTGGAAACAATTGCCGCTAATCTTGGCTCTAGCCTCACTCCCATGGGAAATCCCCAGAACCTGTTTTTATATTCGTTTTATAATTTTTCTACCAAGGAATTCTTTTCTGCCACCTTGATTATTGGAGCTGTTTCTGGAGTACTTTTAACAGTTGTTTTGCTGCTGGTGGGAGGTAACAAGAAATCTTCTTCTACAAAAGTGATGACAGAGTTTACTTCAATGGGTGAACCCCAGGTTCCTGCGGTAAAAAAAGATTTTCGTTTTTGGCTCTATGTGGTGGCCTTTGTTCTTTCTTTACTGACGGTGTTTCGATTGGTGGATTATAAAATCACCTTGGTGGTGGTGATTTTTATAGCTGCAATTTGCAATTTCCGTCTCTTATTTATGGTAGATTATGGACTTTTAGGAACATTTTTAGGATTTTTTGTCTTTGTAGGCTGTATTTCCTCTGTTCCAGCGGTGGCAAATTTGATTTCAAAATCCATGGTTTCGCCCTTGGCCACCTACATAACAGGAATTGCAACGAGCCAAGTTATTAGCAATGTCCCAGCCAGTCTGCTTTTAAGTGGATTTGCCAATTACGGAAAGGAATTGCTTTTAGCAGTAAACGTGGGCGGCCTTGGCACCTTAATTGCAAGCCTAGCTAGTGTGATTTCCTTCAATATTTATCGCAATTCCACTGCAAGCTGCTGTAAGGAAAGCTTTATGGCTCGAAAGTCGGATCGTAGC
>JAZQSR010000130.1:0-12932 GCA_045630225.1 Treponema sp.
CCAGCACTATCAACTAAAAGAGAAAATCCCGACTCATGTATTTGATGAATAATTTTTCTCAGAATGAGTGTTTCTTTTTGAACAATCAATTCTATATTCTGGAATGAAAAGACTCTGCCCTTCAGTACACCAGTTTTCCAAGCCATCAAAGGTTCAAGTAGGTGAAAGGGAACGCGATCATCTATTCCCAACAGATTAAATCCTAGAAATAAAATTCGTCGTCGTAAAGCCGTATGTAAGGCAAAAAAATCCTTCAAAGAAGCTGACAACGCTCCATCTGTATTTCGTTGCCAAAAATTTATAGGTAAAACAGAATCGATAAACTCATTGTCCCATCTTTTTTTTACAGAACCAGCAAGTACTCCCCTATCCCAACCAGGAAACTCCTTGTCTAAAAGAGGAATTAAAAGATTTCTACATCGATTTCTCAAATACTCGTTCTCTCGGTTAGTTTTATCACACCGAAAATCAATTTTTTCCTGAGATAAAAATGATTCGATATCTTTACGACTGACTTGTAATAAAGGCCGAAGAAAAAGTTCTCTGACTGATGGAATTCCTTGTGCAAGTCCATCTACACCGCCTTGTAAAAATCGTAACAATAATGTTTCCAACTGGTCATTTTGATTGTGAGCAAGACAAAAATAATCACATTTTTTTTCATCAATTACAGTTTGAAAGATTTTATACCGCAAAAAACGGGCTGACTCTTCTATACCCCGCCCTCTTTGTTGAGACACCTTTTCCACGGTACCAGGATCCAATTCCTCTAAAAGAAATTCTATATGAGTAAATTTCTTGCAAAAATCTTGTACAAAAAGACTATCTCCAAGACTTTCTTCTTTTGGACGAATATTGTGATTGACAGAAACAACTATAAATTGAGCTCCGTTATCACCAAAGAGTGAGTTCCGCAATAAAATTGCACTGTACAAGAGGGCCATGGAGTCAGCTCCACCTGACACCCCGAAACCTATTTTCTTACAAGGACCAAAAATATCTTTACATGAACACCCACAGACATTAAATCCTCTTGCAAGCTGTTCCAAAAAATCTACAGTAGACTTCATAAGCTATTATAAATAAAAAAAGATGTCTAAAACCTTAGTTTCAGACATCTTTTTCGATTCAAAATCAATCTATTAAATTGAACTGTATAGTCTCTATTAAGACTTAGCGCTTAGGTGCAGAAACACTGGCAACTAAGTTGTCACCATTGGTCAATACTGTAACACCTTCAGCTACAGGAATATCCTTAATGTAGTACTTATTACCAATTGCCAAAGCAGAAACATCTGCACTGATACGAACAGGCAAATCTTTGGGTAAGCACTGAATAACAATCTGAGGATGGTGAGCTGTCAAGCGTCCACCTTCACGAACACCAACAGGACTTCCAGTCAAATGAATCTTCATACTCATCTTCAAAGGCTTATCTGCATCAATCACGTGAAAGTCTACGTGAAGATTCTTATCGCTCTTGATATCGTACTCAGTATCCTTGATAAAAGCCAGGTTATCTTTTCCATCAACTTTCAGATTTACAAGGGTAGAAGGTGTGGCATTTTTCCAAACCTTTGTAAATTCAGCCTCGTCAACATCCAACATGACGGATTCACCCTTGGAATTATACATAACAGCAGGAAGGCGACCATTCTGGCGCAACTTCTGTGCAGCACGCTTACCTGTATCTTTACGGGTAATAGCGTTTACAACAAACTGATCCATCTGAGGAACTCCTTATCAACTAATTACACAGATTAACGTCTATCCTGTGTATAAAAATACTGGGACGGTAGGATTCGAACCTACGGAATACCGGCACCAAAAGCCGGGGGCTTACCACTTGCCGACGTCCCAAAATATTAATCTAGCATGTCTTCGGGGTTAGACACCACTTCAACATGACCAGCATTAAATTCCGAAATAATCGTATCCTGCAACTCGGTTCTAAACTCTGGACTAATGGGATGAGCCACATCCATGTAAGCACCTTCTGCAGTTTTTCTGCTTGGCATAGCTATGAACAATCCTGCTTTTCCGTCAATAATTTTAATATTATGGACTACAAAACAATTGTCAAAGGTTACTGTTGCATACGCTCTAAGCTTTCCTTCCACAGAGAGCTTTCGTATCCTTACCTCCGTTATCTTCAAAACTTCATCCTCCTTAAGTTTTAGACAAACATCTCACTCAAGCAAAATCAAGAAAAAGCAAATGTATAACACCGCTTCCATTTTTTACGAAGTTTCAGGAACGCACAAGCTGCTGAATCTTTTGTATAAAAAACACCAAACACAGTAGAACCAGAGCCTGACATTTGTACGAAAGATGCACCAACATCCTTCAAGTCTTGCAAACCTTCTCCAATCAACGGATACTGCTGCACCAAGGGTGCTGTGAAACTGTTTACAAAATCCCATGATTCCACAGGCTTTGAATAAACACCTTCAAGCTGTTCAGCGGAATAACTATTCCAGTTCCAATCTGGTTTATTCCATTGGTCCACAAGACTATAAGCCTCTCCCGTGGAACTATGGATATCCGGACAAATCAGAACAAAGAATAAGTCTCGCCTCGGAATGATAGGATTAACAACCTCACCTCTACCAGTTACAAGAGCTGCAAAAGGTGCTGTTACATCGTTACATTCCGTAAAAAAGAATACGTCACTTCCTACCTTACTGGCGATATATCGCTTCTGTTCTAAAGATAAGCCAGTGCCGTATACTGCATCCAAGGCGTTGATTAGTGAAGCTGCATCGGAGGATCCTCCGCCTAAACCTGCTCCAGATGGAATATTCTTTTCCAAATAAATTGTAGCAGATTCAGATACACCTGTCACTTCGCAAAACACTTCGTATGCAGACGTAAGAGTATTTTTCTCCGGAAGCACCATCCCATTACAAATAACGTGACACATACTTCCAGAATCTCCAGTCCGCTGTAAGGCCAGCTTATCGTAAAACGGTATGGTTTGAAAAATACTCTCAATCCCATGATATCCATCTGCACGAGCCGGCATAACACGAAGACCTATGTTAATCTTCGCAGGAGCCAAAACACGTACATCACATAACATAAGCAAGGTCATTATACAAAAAGTTTCATTATTTGTCAAACCCTTATACTAAAGTTGAACCTTTCTTTTCTTAAAAAATTTCTATATTCTCTTTTTTTATACAAGGCTAGTTGACAGAGATTCTAGCCACCTATAATATAGGCTTATAATTCTACACACAACGAGGATACTTGTACATGCCCTATGCAAGCGACACGCTGGAAATAACCTTATTAGGTGACTATGGATTTGACCATAGTTATGAAGATGAAGGCTATCTTGAAGATGATGACTTTGAAGATGATGATTTTGATGACTTCGAAGATGATGAATTCTTGGATGAGGACTTTGAAGAGGAAGCATATGATGAAGATGACGAGGAGTCACTCTATGATATGGATGAATCTGACGAAGATTACGATGATTATGACTGATTAAGCTAAATAATATTTTACTTCAAAATGCCTTCTTTTTAGAAGGCATTTTTTTGTATAAAAAGAAAAGCTGTCTCCTAGGAGACAGCTTTTTTAGTAAGTAGTATTCTCTACTGTTAGAAACTATTTTGCATACGTAGCAATAAATACACCAGCAGCAATAGCAGTCCCAATAACACCTGAAACATTTGGTCCCATAGCGTGCATCAACAAGAAGTTTGATGGATCATATTCCAATCCAACCTTGTTGGAAACACGGGCTGCCATTGGTACAGCTGATACACCAGCAGAACCAATGAGTGGGTTGATTTTTTCCTTCAAGAATACATTCATCAACTTGGCCATGAGCAAACCACCAGCAGTTGCAACAGCAAAGGCCAGCAATCCCAAGGCGATAATACCCAAGGAGTTTCCGTTGATAATCTTTTCAGGAGTCATCTGAGAACCAACACCCAAAGATAAGAGGATTGAAACGATATTCAACAACTCATTTTCCATGGTTTTTGCAAGACGATCTACTACACCACACTGCTTAACAAAGTTACCAAAGGCCAACATACCAATCAAAGGAGCAGCTGATGGTAACAAGAGGATTGTAAGTACCAACAACAGCAGAGGGAATACAATCTTCTCTGTCTTGGATACATAGCGAAGCTGGTTCATCTTGATCTTTCGCTCTTTTTCTGAAGTTAAGAGCTTCATGATGGGAGGCTGAATCATAGGAACCAAGGCCATGTAGGAATAGGCAGCAACAGCAATAACAGCCATCATTTTTGGAGCAAGCTTACCAGATACGTAGATGGAAGTAGGACCGTCTGCACCACCGATAATGGCAATGGCTGATGCCTGCAACATATTGTAGTCGATACCTGGAATCAGGTTCATCAATGCAACACCAAAGAGGGTAAAGAATACACCAAGCTGTGCGGCACCACCCAATAAGGCCATTTTGGGATTGGCAATAAGGGGACCGAAGTCAGTCATGGCACCAATACCCATAAAGATAAGCATTGGGAAGAACTCGTTTCCTACACCAGCATCGTAGATGATGCGGAGCATACCAGTTCCCTCGTTAAACATACCTGCACCAGGAACGTTTACCAAGATAGTACCGAATCCGATAGGAATCAACAACAAGGGCTCAAACCCTCGGAAGGCACCAAGATATACAATCAAGAAACCGATTGCCATCATCAAAAGCTTCTGCCAACCAGGAGCAGTGATTCCAGCGAAGGGATCTTCTGCTGCTACATGCTCAGGAGCTGGGATTTCTCCATTGATAATCTGGTTAATACCTGTATTTTCCCAGATATTCTGGACAAAGCTGAGGGGATCGATGAAGGGAACATTTTCTGAATCCTTAATGATGGCAGTTCCCATTGTTCTAAAGGAAGCTACCTCCCCACTGTCATTAGTGGCAAATACGGTGGAACACACTGAGATTACCATGGCAACACCAAGGATAATCATCATGGCGTTCAACACCTGCCGCTTGTATGCATGTTGATTATTTAACATACTCACACCCCTTAACGGATCTCTGCCAGAGCCTGACCAGCGGAAATCTGTGAACCAGCTGTACACAGGAAGTGAACGGCACCGTTTGATGAAGCCTTAATCTCTAATTCCATCTTCATGGACTCAATCATGATAATGGTATCGCCAGATTTAACAGAAGCACCTTCTGCTACCATGGTCTTCAACAAGGTTCCTGCTACAGGAGCAGATACTACCACACCACCGCTGGGAGCAGCAGGGGCAGGAGCGGCTACAGGAGCAGCAGGGGCTGCAACGGGAGCGGGAGCTGCAACAACTACACCGCCACCAATATTGGCAATAACCTCACCAGCAGCAATCTGAGTTCCAGGCTGGACAGTGAAGGTAATAGGTCCATCTGCAGTAGCCTTAACTTCAAGCTCCATCTTCATGGACTCAATCATTACAACGGTGTCGCCCTTCTTTACGTTTGCACCAGAGGAAACAACATGCTTCAGCAAGGTTCCTGCAACAGGGGCAGTAACAGAAGCACCACCAGAAACAGTTACTGCAGGAGCTGCAACAGGGGCAGTACCAGGAGCACCAAAACTTACGTTATAGGCTGTTCCATTTACATTTACGCTCATGGTATCACCAGCAGGACCAGTTGTTACGTTGTAAGCTGTTCCGTTTACTGTTACACAGTAGCTACCACCCTGAGAAGGTGCTGAGGCAGGAGCAGCTGCAGCAGGGGCTGCCTTAACAACAAAGGAGTCGGAGGAAACAGGTCCATTTGCACGATCTTTGAAGAACTTGGGAGCAACCTTGGGGAACATGGCATAAGTAAGAGTATCTTCCTCAGAACCATTTCCACCATTTGCCTTGGCCTCTTCCACCATTTTCTCCCACTCATTGGGGATATTGTCGGCAGGACGGCAAGTGATAGCAGCATCCATCTCGTTCTGCTTGAGGGATTCCTTCAGCAAGTCTTCATTTACAGGAGCGGGAGTCTTTCCGTACTTACCTGTTACCAAGTCACGAGTTTCCTGAGTCAACTTAGCATAGCGACCAAAGAGTACGTTGAATACAGCTTGGGTACCAACAATCTGGCTAGTGGGTGTAACGAGAGGAATGTATCCACAATCCTTCTGAACAACCTGAATCTCTTTCAATACGTCGTCAATCTTGTCAGATGCCCCCTGCTCCTTCAACTGGTTCTCCAGGTTGGAAAGCATTCCACCAGGAACCTGAGAAGCCAAGATACGGGTATCTGCACCCAAGAAGCTAGACTCAAACTTTGCATACTTTTTGCGAACGTCACGGAAGTAAGCGGCAATCTCCAGCAAGGTATCCAGATCAAGCCCAGTGTCCAAGTCTGTTCCCTTCAGCATTTCCACCACTGTTTCTGTGGGGCTGTGGGAAGTTCCCATGGACATGGAAGAAATGGCTGTATCCATGATTTCAGCACCAGCTTCAGCAGCCTTCAGCAAGGTAGCTACAGACAAACCAGTGGTGGCATGAGTGTGAATTTCGATGGGAAGATCAACCTTTGCCTTGATGGCCTTTACCAAATCGTAGGCTTCAAAGGGCTTCAGCAAGCCGGACATATCCTTGATACAGATGGAGTCAGCACCAAAGTCAGCATAGGACTTGGCCAAATCGGCGTAAATCTCTTTTGTATGATAGGGAGTTGTGGCATAAGAAATAGCCATCTGAACATGCTTTCCAGTTTTTTTAGCGGCATCAGTGGCACGCTTTAAGTTACGAGGATCGTTACAAGCATCAAAAATACGGAAAATACCAATACCGTTACGGGCAGCAGCCTCAACAAACTTATCTACAACATCATCTGCATAATGACGATATCCCAACAAGTTCTGACCACGAAGCAACATCATGATAGGGGTATTGGGCAATGCAGCATGAAGTTTTCTCAGGCGTTCCCAAGGATCTTCATTCAAGAAGCGGATACAGGAGTCGAAAGTTGCTCCACCCCAACCTTCCAAGCTAAAATATCCTACAGAATCCAACTTACTACAAATAGGCAACATATCTGCAGTAGTCATACGTGTTGCATGAAGTGACTGATGAGCATCACGCAACACCAAGTCAGAAATCTTTACGTTCTTTGCCATATTAAAATCTCCTCGTTAATTAACTTTGTTTTTCCCGGATTGCGGCGGCAATGGCGGCAATTACGGCTCCATCCTGTCCCGTTGAGACAGGTGCAGCAGATGGTTTCTGTTGTTCAACAGGTTCCTGATCAAGTTTCAGTGCATGTAAAACCTTGTGAGCCCAAGTCATACACACAATAAGGATAACCAGGAAGGCAAAAACAACACCCATTCCCAACAAGGTCAAGAAGAGACTCTGCTGGAGCATGTCAATTATTGTCATACGTCCTCCATATAAAATATGATCTACGATTTCAAGAAAACAGTATAGAAGAATACACGTTTTTTTTCAAGTCGAGATAAATTTATCGTTTAAATCTGATAATGAAGATAAAGAGGTAAAATTTAGAACAAATCAGCCATGCCGTAGAGTTTTCCAGGAACTAGGCGCCCTTCATCCAAAGCCGTCTTGAGACGAACAATGGCTTGAACGGCACCGCTGGCAAAGCCTTCTCGGGAACGGGCACGGTGAGTAAGCTCAATGGTGTCGGCGGGAGAGTCAAAGAATACCGTATGGGTACCAGGCACGGAACCAGAACGAGTGCTGGAAACGTGGAGCTGATGAGGTTGAGGCTTCTCGTGGAAGGCATCCACCACCATTTCAGTCTTTGCACCATTGGCATTCATAATACGGCGGGCAATTTCCAAGGCAGTACCAGAAGGACTATCTGCCTTGCGGATGTGATGGGCTTCCCAAGTTGCCACGTCGTATTCACTATAATCTTTTAAAAGACGAGTAGCTTCTTCTACAATGCGGTAGAACATGTTCACACCAACGGAAAAGTTGGCGGAGCGCATCAAGGTACCACCACACTGAGCAGCAAGGTCAGCGACTTCTGCCTCTTGGTCAGTCCAACCAGTGGTTCCAACTACCAAGGGAATGCCTGTGGGCAGGAGGCAACGAATATTGGCCATAACTGCAGAAGGATGGCTGAATTCGATGATTCCTTCAGCACCACTTTCTTTGATGGCTGTAATGAGGCTGGCAGAATCACCAGCAGTAAAAATGAAGGAGGCATCCTTGGCCATGGGATCAGCAGTAATTACTACCTGATGCCCAGCAGCCTCAGCACAAGAATGAATCATGTGGCCCATTTGACCGTATCCTACAATTGCAATCTTCATTTTTTGCCTCCTTATTATTTACTTATGCAGGGAAATATGCTTCGTGAAGGGTTTGTACCACAAGATCTGCTTCTGAATCGTCGCAAATCATACTGATATTAACCTTGGAAGCACCCTTACTAATCATCTGTACGTTAATGTTTTTCTTTACCAAAGCGGCAAAGCCGTCGGCCAAAATTGAGGTGGCCTTGTCAGCATCACAAATAACCGTAACGATGGACTTGTTCCGCTTGCATTCTGTTGTTGCCAAGCCCTGCATATCAGCAAGAAGTCCACTGATATCACCCTTGTTGTTGATGGTAAGGGAGATGGAAACTTCACTGGTGGCAATAACGTCAATGCTGATATCCCATTTCAGGAACTGATTGAAGATATGGGCCATAAAACCAGAGGCTCCAATCATTCTGGTGGAAACAATATCCAACAAGGTAACGTTCTTAACAGAGGTAATTGCCCGAACAGGCCCTACCTCAGTAGTATGCTCATTTACAATAATGGAACCAGGAGATTCAATATTGTAAGAATTCTTTACACGAACGGGAGTTCCTGTCTTGCGGCAGGGAACCATGGAACGAGGATGAAGTACCTGAGCACCAAAATAAGCCAACTCTGCAGCTTCTTCATAGGTAACTTCTGGTACAGTACGGGCTTGGGAAACGATGCGGGGATCGGCAGTAAGAATACCGTTTACATCCTTCCAGGTTTGCACCTCATCGGCACCAAGGGCAGCTCCCAACATGGTGGCGGTAAGATCGCTTCCACCACGACCGAGGGTGGTGATATAGCCCTTCTTGTCCTTTGCGATAAAACCAGTTACCACAGGAATGGCCGTAAGCTCTCCAGTTTTGTATCCACCAAGGGCCTTTGGAATTAAAGCCCAGGATTCTTCCAGTAATTCAGCAGACATGAAGTTGGAGTCAGTGAGGAAGCCCACATCCCAAGCATCATAGTGCTGGGCGGGAGTACCAATTTTATTGAGGTAAGCAGCAGTGAGACGAACGGAAAGTCGTTCACCAAAGGAAACCAGGTAGTCTCGAGTCCGCTTTGTCAATTCTTTTAGAAGGGAAATACCAGTCAGCAAGGTATCAAGCTCTTCCAGCAGTTCTTGGATGGGAGCAAAATCAACGCCAAGTATATCCGCAGTCTCCCGATGGAGGGCTTCTATTCGAGCAATGGCAACCTCACCCTTCACTGCCATATCGGCAGCTTCCAGCAGATGGTCAGTGGTGTCTCCCATAGCAGAAAGCACAACGATAGGCTTTCTGTCTGCATAAGACTCAATAATAGAAGCAACATGCTTAATCCGTTCCGCATTGGCAACGGATGACCCACCAAATTTCATGACAACCATGGCAAAGTCCTTCCATAAAAGATGTACAAAATTCGGCTGCAGTCAAACTACAATCCGTGAGGGGTATTGTAACAAAATACACCTTTTATAGCAAGGCTTGAATTTTAAGCCCTGAAAGGTATTTTTTCAAGTTCAGCCCTTTGTTTTTTGATTTCCCCTTGTCCCCACCAGTTCACCATGATAGAATGAACCATGATTCACACAAAAATTTTTCACTCTAAAATCAAACTCATTCTCTCGAGCCTATTTTTTATCGCAGGAAGCATGACTTTTTCCCAAACAGAGGGAAATTTTCAGCAATTAACGGTGCCCATGGAGCCAGCCTTTACCTACATTTCTCAATACGAGCGGGATACAGGGCTTTTTTCTTCCAGTTTAACTGGTGAAGACCTCATGAAAGTGGGATTGGACTTTTCTTCCTGTGCAGCAGAAACAGAAGCAGGCCAGGTGGTGATGGGCCAGTACAACAAGCTGGTTCAAGAAGTGCAATCTTCCCAATACCAGAAAATGGATGCAGTTGAACGGGGAGAGGCAATTCTCAAACTTATATATCGAGATGTGCTAAAAAAATACGTGAAGCTGGAATCAAGTATTGATGTGATGTTTCAGAAGGGGCAGTATAATTGCGTTTCATCTACCATCCTCTACGTAGCCTTGGCAAAGGAAGCTGGCTTTGAGACGGTGATTTACAAGACAAAGGACCATTGCTTTTGTGCTATTAAAATAGATGATAGACTCATTGAAGTGGAGACCACCAATCCCTATGGCTTTGATCCAGGAACAAAAAAGGCTCTGCCAGCCCAAAAGAACGGACGTTCAAGTTGGGCGGTTATTCCACAAAAATCATATCAGAATAAGATTATTGTTAGCGACCGAGTGTTAGCCTCCTTGGTGGGGGGCAATATCAGCACTCTAGCCATGAAAAACAATGATTATCGACTGGCAGTTCCCCTTTCTATTGCCCGTTATGAGCTGACCCGCAAGGAGGAAACCACGGGAGCCCAACAGGTAAAGGAAGAATTTGACGTTGTAACCACAAATTACGTTTCCCATCTGCAAAGAATTGGGCGACCACGAGCAGCCTTGGAATGGATGGAAAGGGCTATCGACAAGTGGGAAATCAGCCCCATTTGGCAAGACTGCATCGATGTGGTGGTGCACAATTCCGTGGTGCAGTATTTGAATCAGGCCCAGGTTCAAGATGCACAAGAAATTTATGAGACGTGGGAACAGCGACTTTCTGAAAGGGCTCGGGAAGAAGTTGCCTTGAATGTGTTTATTGGGAGCTTGGATGCAGGAATCACCAATTTGGAGCCAGCAGAGGCACTAGCCTTTTTGCAAACCATGGAGGAACATCCTGTGGCATCCACAGTAAAGGGAGCGGCAAAGCTCAAGGAAAACCGTGAATATGTGTGGCAGCGACAGATTAAAGCCTTGGTGGACCAGCAAAAATATTTAGAGGCAGCGGCAGTAGCTCGCCAAGGTGTTTTGTCTTTGGGAACCAGTGCCACACTTTCCAATCTGGAAAAACAATGCCTGAACAACCACGCCATAATCGTTCACAATAGCTATGCAGCCTTGTTCAATCAAAAAAAATACCAAGAAGCTTTGGAAGTGGTACAGCAGGGCTTAATGGAAGTGCCGGGAAATAGAACGCTGCAATCAGACTTGAAAAAAGTACAACAGGCTATGAAGCAATAAAACTTGGAAAAGGAAAACGAAAGTTTTTTATCCAAAATCAATTAAAAAAGCCTGTGGAATGAAAAATCCACAGGCTTTTTTTGATGCAGTCATTACTGCACGTTATTCTGTATCAACTGTTTGGGGAAGAATCAGATTCAAGATGATTCCCACAACGGTAGCCAGGGCAACACCACCCAAAGAAAAAGTAAAGTCTTGTCCTACATTGAATTGCAAGACTCCACCACCGATTCCAATAACCAAGATTACAGATGAGATGGTAAGATTTCTTTTATCCTTGTAGTCAACACCACTTTCTACGATGGTACGAAGTCCACTAGAAGCAATCAGTCCGTACAGCATCATGGAAATCCCTCCCATAACAGGACCAGGAATGGTTTGAATCATAGCACCGAACTTCTGGATAAAGGACAAAAGCAAGGCAAACACTGCAGCACCACCAATGACCCATACGCTGTATACCTTGGTAATGGCCATAACTCCGATGTTTTCTCCGTAGGTGGTATTTGGAGGTCCACCCCAAAGGGCAGCCCAAGCAGTGGCGATTCCGTCTCCCAGCAAGGTACGGTGCAAACCAGGATCCTTGTAAAAGTCCTGGCCTACAACACGGGAAGTAACCAAGGTATCTCCCAAGTGCTCACAGATGGTGGCCAAGGAAACGATGATGAAAGTAACGATGGGCACAATACCAAACTTAGGAATTGCAAAGTGAGGAAAGGTAAACCAACCCGATTCATGGACAATAGTAAAATCAATGAGCCGGTAGGCAGGAAACACCATTCCCATAAACAGGGTGAAAAAATAACCACCCACCAAACCGATGAGGATGGAAATGGTGTTGAAAAAGCCCTTAAAAAAGATAGTAGCACTAATGGCAATGGCCAAGGTAACCAAGGCGATGGAAAAATACACCAAGGAATACTGGTCACCATTCATCATGGCAGAGGTCATAGCAGTGGGAGCCAAGTTCAAACCGATAACGATGATAACAGAACCAATAACAACGGGGGGTAAGGCGCGGTCCAGCCACTTTGTTCCTGCAAGCCGAATAATTCCTGCTACAACAGCATAAAAAAGACCGGCACAAAAGGCACCACCCAAGGCATAAGGCATCCCGAACTCAGCAGAAACACCAATCAGGGCAGGAATGAAGGCAAAGGATGAGCCCAAGAAGGCAGGAACCTTTGCTCCCGTAATCAAAATATACAACAAGGTACCTGTTCCAGCCGTAAACAAGGCGGTAGAAGGATTTAACCCTGTAAGCAAGGGAACCAATACGGTGGCTCCAAACATTGCAAAGACGTGCTGGAAACTGAGGGGAACCCAGCGAACCAGAGGCGGCCGGTCGGAAGGCCCAAAAATCTGCTCATTCTTTGACATGATATCTCCTCTCTCAGCCTACTCCCTCAAAATCCCTCTGAAGGCTGGCTGTGACATAAACCTCCGAATAGTATCATAAAAACAAGGGGTCGTAAAGATGACCCCTTGTTTGGAAAATTGATAACGCCTGAGTTTCGGAACGAAACTCGTTAGCTGGCCGAAGGCCAGCGCCTAGCCACCTCACATTAACGCCTGAGTTTCGGAACGAAACTCGTTAGCTGGCCGAAGGC
>JAZQSR010000131.1:0-8856 GCA_045630225.1 Treponema sp.
CTGTTTGCCAGAGTATTCTGGAAGATGAAGAGATGGACTTGGAGCCCATTGAACTTGATGATGTACCTACACCAAAGCAATTCAAAGAGTATCTTGACCAGTATGTTATTGGTCAGGACTATGCCAAGAAGGCTTTAGCAGTAGCCGTATACAATCACTACAAGCGAATGGCTATGCCTAAGTCTGCCGATTCTGATGTACAGTTGGAAAAATCAAATATCCTGTTGATTGGACCTACAGGTTCTGGAAAGACTCTATTGGCTAAAACCTTGGCTCAGCGTCTGAAGGTACCCTTTGCAATTGCCGATGCTACTACATTGACAGAAGCTGGTTACGTAGGTGAAGATGTTGAGAACGTATTGCTGAAACTGATTAATGCAGCAGATGGCAATGTGGCAGCAGCCCAGCGTGGTATTATCTTCATTGACGAAATCGATAAAATTGCTCGTAAGTCTGAAAACACCTCCATTACACGAGATGTTTCTGGAGAAGGTGTTCAGCAGGCATTGTTGAAGATTATCGAAGGAACTAAGGCCAGCGTTCCTCCCCAAGGTGGAAGAAAGCATCCCAATCAGGAAATGATTGAGATTGACACTACCAATATCCTGTTCATTTGCGGTGGAGCCTTTGTTGGATTAGATAGCATTATCGAAACACGTATTGCTGAACGAACTATGGGCTTTGGAAGCAGTTCAAAAGATATGAACGAGGATGCCAAGGCAGAGCTTTTGAACAAGGTTATTCCCGATGACTTGGTGAAATTCGGTTTGATTCCAGAAATCATTGGTCGTATGCCAATTTCTGTTGCTTTGAAAGAGCTTACAAAGGATGATCTTAAGATGATTCTGACTGAGCCAAAGAATGCTATTACAAAGCAGTATCAAACTTCCTTTGCCATAGATAATGTGGAATTGGAATTTAGTGATAGTGCTATTGATGCCATTGCAGAAACTGCCATTCGCCACAAAACTGGTGCCCGAGGATTACGTGCTATTGTAGAGAAAATGCTCTTAGACGTGATGTTCGAAATCCCTTCTATTCCTGGAAATAGAAAACTCACCATTACAAAGGAAATGGTAGAAAACAATAAGGTTGATGCAACATTGTTGCTAGAAGACCAAAAGACTGCCTAAAAAAATACAGGCAAAAAGAAAGCCATGAAGGAGCAAGGATTCAAGTGAATCAAAGCTTTTCATGGCTTTTTTATTTATTTAACAATTCACATTTATGTTAACAACTATATCATGAATTTTTGGCGGTAGAAAGAAGCACCTCCAAAGTTCTGGTGGCAGTTCTTTCCCAGGAAAAACGGCGAGTCCAATCCAAACCACCTTCTACTAGCTTGATTTTCAACTCCTTGTCAGTGACAATCCTCTCAAGGGTAGCAGCTGATTCTTCCACATTGTCTGGGTCAAAATACAGGGCATGGGAGCCAGCAATCTCTGGTAAGGCACCTTCCTTGGAACAGGCCACAGGAATACCACAGGCCATTGCTTCCAGAACAGGTAAGCCTACCCCCTCATTTACTGATGGAACAATGCATGCCTCCGCATTGGAATAAAGCTGGGGAAGATTCTCGTGGGGAAAATAGCCAGTAAGGAAAATATCTGAAGCATAGGGAGAAGCTGCAGTTTCCTCGTGAACATGCTGAGAATAAGAGTCAGCACTACCTGCCAACACCAACCGATGAGGTAAGCCAGTTTTTTCCTTGAACAGGGAGAAGGCTCGAATCAACTCAATATGCTTTTTCAGGTGATTTTGCAAACGAGAAGCGTAAATAAAATAGGGCTTTTTGATGGCAAATGGCTTGATGTCGATGATATCCCCTTCAAAATCAGTATGAGGATAAAACAGGCTATGGTTGATACCGTTATGCACCACATCAATTTTATCTGCAGAAACTCCAAGATGAACCATATCCTTTTTGATAAACTGGCTAGCAGCAATGATTCTAGTACATTTATTCAAAGCAGTTTTAATCTGAAGCCCCTGCAAGGCATTCTTGAACTCTGGCAATTCAGACACCACCTCATTTACCATTACAATTCCAGGTTTTTTGTAACTCGTGGGGGCAAAACGGGGACCACCTGCATAGAAGGTAACGTCGTAGCCCTGTTTTGCAACAAAACTGGCACAACGGGAAGAATGCCACAAAAACTCTGCCACTGCACTATCAGGAATAGAAACAGTAGTATATGAGAAATTTCCAGTTTTAGAGATATATGTGTATTTATCGATTTTAGAACCGAAAAGATGAAAGTATAAATTATCATCCTTGGGAAAATTTGCAATCAAGGACATGAGATACAACCCCACTCCCGATTGACCATGGCCACAGCCAAAGGTGTCTATACCTATCTTCATATATATAATTGTAGCATATCAAAAAAAAATATGCTATAGTACCTTCATGAATGAAACCACCAACACAGAAGCCCAATTCCAGGACTTGGGAA
Source organism: Treponema sp. (assembly GCA_045630225.1). Classification (GTDB taxonomy): domain Bacteria; phylum Spirochaetota; class Spirochaetia; order Treponematales; family Treponemataceae; genus Treponema_F. The sequence continues at coordinate 2,457 of JAZQSR010000131.1, forward strand.
TTCAAGAACAACTGCTTGCAAAACTCAATGCACTCGCCATTACCACTCCCACCAAGGTACAGGCCCAAACTATTCCTACCTTGAATCAGGGAAAGTCTCTTATCTTTCAGTCTGAAACTGGTACTGGAAAAACCTTCGCCTATTTGTTACCCTTGTTGCAGAAAATCGACGAAAATATCAATCAAACTCAGCTGGTGATTGTGGCGCCCACCCATGAGCTGGCTTCCCAAATCAAGTCCCAGATTCAGCTAGTGACAGACATACCTGTAGTGTTGCTGATTGGTGGAGCTCCCATCAAACGGCAGGTGGAAATGCTGAAGAAAAAGCCCTTAATTGTAGTGGGTGGTCCAGCTCGATTGATGGAGCTGGTGTATCTGAAAAAATTGAAGGTGCATCAGGTGAAGGCCATTGTACTGGATGAAGTGGATAGGCTTTTGTCTCCCGAGTTGCGGGATGAAACCTCCGCTTTTTGTCAGGCTCTTCCTGCTAATGTCCAGGTTGTGGCCTGTTCTGCTACAATTACCCCAAAAACAGAAAAGCTGGTTCAGTCCTTGGTACAAAGCGAAAACACGGAGGCTAGTACAACAGATACTGTGGAAAAAATGATTCTGCCACCAGAGGATGTGCTGCAGCAAAAAATCACCCATATTGCCATCTACAGCGAAAGTCGTGATAAGATGGATACCCTACGAAAGTTGCTGGTAGCAGAACAAGAGGCTGCCAAAACTTCCAACTTACAGGCACCAGCCTTACCCATGAAGGCCATTATCTTTACTGCTCGCCCTGCTGATGTGGAGACTTTGTACTCAAAACTCAGCTATAAAAAAATACAGTGCAGCTGTCTTCATGCAAAGCAAGACAAGGTAAAGCGCAAGCAGGCTCTAGATCAATTCCGAAGGGGAAGCTGTCCCATTCTCATTACCAGTGACTTGGCTGCCCGGGGCTTGGACATTCCAAATGTAACTCACATTATCCAGATGGACATGCCTTCCAACATCGATTTCTTTGTTCACCGCTCTGGACGAACAGGGAGAAATGGTAGGTCTGGAACAAATATCGTTATTGGTGACGGCTACGAAATGCGTCAGCTGGCACAGGCAGAAAAGAAGCTTCATATCGTGGTGTATCCTAAGGTCTTGTACAAGGGAAAGCTGGTGGCACCACAAATAGAAGACTAAGCTATAAAACTTAAGGTATGGGCTATACCTTTAGAACTGCATCAAAATAAGGTATAGCCAGCACTCTCACGTAACATAGAATAAAGTGCAACCATACACCTCCTCTACCCCAGCCTCACGTAAAGCACGGGCACAGGTTTCCAGCGTGACACCAGTAGTGAGAATGTCATCTATCAAAATGACTTTTTTTGGAAGCTGAATCTTCTTTTTAGCTGACTCCTTGGTAAACTTCTTTGCCAAAAAATAGGATTTACCAAGGTTATCCAAGCGGCCCTGCCTGTCTAGCTTTTTTTGTTGTTCCACCGACTGTCGTTCCAGCAAAGGAAGCACTTGAAATCCGTGGTAGTTTTTCAAATACAGACACAATTCCTGTACCTGATCCCAGCCTCGCTGCCGTATCTTCCCCTTCCGTGGAGGAACTGGCACCAAGGAAATATTTCCTAAATAACCCAACTCCTTCTTTAAGAAATCAGCCATAAGCTGAGCAAGTACTGGAGAAAGCTGTCGCATTCCCGTAGTCTTCCAGGCAAAAAGCAGGTCTTTTTTCCACAGACGATAGCTATGAATGGGAAGCACCTCCTTGGTATGGGTCAAAAGCCGTTGATTTCGGCACAGGGTACAAACTTCAATCTCTGAAATCAATTCCTTTCCACAACAGATACAACGCTGGGACTTTGCGGTCCATGCAAAGAGCTTTTCTCTTTGACATTCAGGACACAGGGGAGACCAGAGAGAAACTTTACCGCAACACAAACAAGTATGTCCACCTGTCAAAAGGGACAAACAAGAGGAAAAAAAATGGGCAACCATCTGAAACATCTTCACATAAATATTATAGAGTTGCAGATGGTAAAATTTGACAAAAATTAAGAAAAATCTTTAAAAATTATTTTCCAGATAAAGCCTTTTTCCAGCGAGCAATCCGTAGCAGAGCTTCTATGGGAGCTAAGTTGTCTGTGTCGGTAGAAAGGATTTCATCCAAAATCAACTCCTCGTCGGAAAACAGACCAGGTGATTGGAACTCAGGCTGATTCTTCTGACTTTCTAGAACCACAGGAGATTCTACAGGAGCAACAGCTTCAACAACGGAATCTGGAATTACCGTGCTCCCCTTTACCTTTTGGGTAATTTCCTGCAAAAGTACTTCCGCCCGATGAATCACCTCTTGGGGAACACCTGCTAGCTGGGCCACATGGATTCCATAGGAATTGGCTACAGAGCCTTCCTTGATTTTTTTCAGGAAGGTAATTTCACCCTCCTGCTCCAAAACCTCAAGACACAGGGGAAGAAGAGCAGGATGCACTAAACGGGTCAGCTCATGATAATGAGTAGCAAACAGAGTGATGCAGCGGATATTGTTTAGTAAATACTCAGAAACGGCCCAGGCAATGGAAAGTCCGTCCTCCGTAGAGGTTCCTCGCCCCACCTCATCCATAATCACTAAGCTTTTTTCCGTGGCGGATCGAAGGATGTGGGCGGTTTCTGTCATCTCCACCAAAAAGGTAGACTCCCCCCGGGCAAGGTTGTCGGAAGCACCGACTCGGCAAAAAATCTTGTCCACCAAAGGAATCCGTGCAGAACGGGCGGGAACAAAGGAGCCTGTTTGAGCCAACAGAGTTATCAAGGCAGTTTGCCGCAAGTAGGTACTTTTTCCCGCCATGTTGGGGCCGGTAATAAGGGCAAAATATTTATCCTGAGAAAAATAACCGTCGTTGGGAACAAATTCTCCAGAGGGAAGATGCTGTTCCACCACAGGGTGACGGCCAGCTACAATCTCCAGAGGACCTTCCTCGGAAATTTCTGGAGGAATCCACTGGTTGGTTACTGCAGCCTGGGCAAGAGAAGCAACACAATCGGTGTAAGCGATTTCCTTGGCCACCTGAAAAAGATAACCGGTAAACTCTTTTACCTTGTTCCGAACCTCTAAAAAGAGACCTCGTTCCAACTCCACAATTCCTGTATCTGCAGAATTCAGCTCCTGCTCCAGCTCTTGTAATCTGGCAGTAGTATACCGATTACCGTTTACCATGGAACGTCGGAGAATAAAGTGGGCAGGCACCGTATCGATTTTACCTATGGAAACCTCGATATAATAGCCTGAAACACGATTATATCGAACCTTTAAGGTAGAAATACCTGTACAACGGCGCTCTTCTTCCACGTATTCGTCAAGAATCTGACCAAAGTTATCACGCACCGATTTCAGGTGGTCAAGCTCCTGGGACCAGCCTGACTTGATGAGATTTCCCTCCGTCAAAACAATTGAAGGCTCATCAACAATGCTGGCTTGAATCAAGTCTGCAACCTTTTGAGCCTCTGTAATATCGGTGCCACTACAGTTCAAGTGTTGAATAAGTTTATACACGTGAAGCCAAGCGTAGAGACTATTTTTTAGAGCCTGAAGATTTTTTCCATGGGCTCTATCCATAGCCACACGTCCAGCCAAACGCTCCAAGTCTAAAATGGAGCTTAGGCCTTCCCGTACCTCCTTTAGCAAGCTTCTTTGTTCCACCATCTGTGACACAAGATTTTGTCGTGCCATGATTTTACTGCCATCCCGCAGGGGAGAAAGAATCCAGCTACGAATGAGCCGCTTTCCCATGGCAGTAACACCGAAGTTTAAGGTTTCCAACAAAGTGCTGTGGACTGAGCCATCACGGAGGTTTGCCACCAACTCCAGATTCCGCCGAGAAGAATCATCAATAATAACAAAGTCACTATCCTTATACAGCTGAATGCCTGAAATGTGGGGTAAGTCTGAATTGAAATTCTTTGAAAGATAATCAAGCAAAAAACCTGCAGGTGGTACCTCTGGAGAGGATTCTGACAAAGAAAAGGAACGAAGATTTGCTGTTCTAAATTGCTCAGTTAGCCGTTTATAAGCCAAGTCTGCGGCAAAATGCCAGTCAGGATAGTAGGAAATGGAAATAGCAGGATGACTTGCAAGCACCTCCTGCACTACCTTCTGTTCCTTCAGTGAAAGGGGTAAAACCATTTCTCGTGGACAACAACGACCAAGTTCCTTGGAAAACTCTTGTGCCATGTCACTGAGATTCCAGCTGGTGGCAGAAAAAGCTCCCGTACTTACATCGATAAAGGCAAAACCAGCCTTTCCTCGGCTGCAGGACAGGGATGCAAGGTAATTATGGCTTGTTTGCTCCAGATACTCCTCTTCCACCGCAGTTCCTGGAGTGATGATTTCCACCACCTTTCGTTCCGCCAAGGTTCGAGAGTTTTGGGGCATGGAAACTTGCTCACAGATTGCAATCTTTTTTCCAAGACGCAACAGACGGGCAATATAAATTTTTGATGCATGGAAGGGAATACCACACATGGGCTGATTTGCCCTGTGGGTAAGGGTAAGATTAAGGAGACGGGAAACTTCTAACGCATCGGAGTCGAACATTTCATAGAAGTCTCCCAGTCTGAAAAATAAAACTTCATCAGGATGTTGTTCTTTGAGCCCCCGGTACTGGAGCATCATGGGGGTCAATTCAGCCATGACTACAATCCTAGGGCGCTGATAACCTCGTCGGTAACATCAACAGAGGGGCTATACCAGAGGATGGAATTGGAATCCTGCAGACTTAAAATCATGCTGTAGCCTCCATCCTCGGCAATTCGCTCCAAGGTACTGTAGAGTTTCTTGTAAAAACTGTCGGAAGACTGCAAGGAACGACGCAAAGTTTCCAACTCCATGTTCTTGGCATTGGTATATTCGGTAATGTACTGGGTTTTCTGTGCAATTTCTGCATCAAGGCGCAACACAGCAGATTCATTCTTGTTCTTCTGATATTCTGCCCGCTTTGTCTGGAGCTCTCGCAATTCTTGAGTCAAACTATTAATCTCTTTTTGGAAGGAAGCCTTCTTTGACTCGTAATTTCGAACAGGTCCTGTATCTCTAAAAAAAGATTCATAGACACGAGAAGTATCCACTACACCGAATTTGGTAATCTGCTGGGCACTTACTACGGCACACAAAGCTACAATACAAAAAACTGTAATAATAAATTTCTTGCTCATTATAAAAGACTCCTTATCTGTTGGTAATATTAAATGAAAGCACGAACTGCCATTCAGGCCCCTTCCCATTCTGCCATGCCACTTTGCCATCCAAAACTTGGAATGTGTTAGCCAACATCATCCGCAAGGGGAACTGAGGCAAAGAGAAACGGAAGCCAGGACCAAAACTATAGTATACATCGCTACTATTGAGTTCAGTGAAGAAATTCCGAGGTGAGTCCTTAATAACTGCTACGTCAAAGAAGAAATCTAAAGAAAAGATTCCTGGTGCAACTGGCATACGTAACTCAAAAGAATTATTCCACAGGGCAAGTCCACGATGCGAACTGTACAGAGAACTCCATCCACGACCAGTAAACATTCCGTCAATATACAGCTTGTTGGAATCACTGAGCTTGGAATTGGGAGTTGGCTCAATAAAGGAAAGACTTGTTAAACCAGCCAGTACAAACTTTAAGTTCCAGGTTTCTGACACAGACAGGTCAAGCAAGGTAAAGTAAATCTCCCCCTTTGTATCGGAGCTTAAGAAGAATTGTTGTTCCAAACCGGGAATAAGTCCTGTCCAAGAGAATTGTTGCTTTGCGAACCATCCCTTAGAAGGATCATAATTCAAATCTCTGTCATCTATAGAGAAAGCAATCCAAATAGTATCCTCTACACCCCAGTGCTTTTGCTTATCTGCAATCAAGGAATCAACAGGGGTATAAATGGATGCATCATAGAAATTACGTGAAATCTTGCTTGTAAGTCCACCACTGACAGAAAAAATTGCAAAATTCGGTGTCCAGCGACGACCAAGGGATGCACCGAAGTCAATGGAAAGGTTATTATAGTTCATGTAATACTCTTTATTATTAACAGAACCATCTGGCAACACAACAGAACGCAATGCATTTGAAAGACTATGAGAAATTCCAGCACTGGCACTAAAACTTACGGGCATATTCATAAACCAAGAATCACCATAGCTAAAGGAAAGTGACTGACTATCTGTAGAAAGAGTTGTATTTGCAGAAATCAACCTTCCTGTACCAAAGAGGTTTGCATCCTGCCATTTAAAAAACAGGGACACGGGAAAGGCATCTGGATCAGCAATTCCAGAGAAGGTAACACCAAATTCAATTGATGTAGTAGACTGCTCCTCAAGATTCAATATCAAGTCAACAAGATTTTTCTCTGAACCAGGAACAATTTCTGGA
>JAZQSR010000132.1:0-25780 GCA_045630225.1 Treponema sp.
TGATAATTGAAACAGACTCATTAAATCGTATAAAACTTTTTAATTCATCCTCTAATAAGAAGCGTTTCAAAATACTATTTGTGAGATTAGAGTGGTTTTCTACAATACATTCACCTTTATAATTTTTAGACCATAAAAAATAACAAACTCCTCCCGAAATATCAGCGGTAGGAAATAAATCAACAGAATCAAAAAAATCGACTAATTTATACAATTGAGAATTACTAAGCATACTATCTCTAAAATCATCCAACCCCTTTCCACCTGCATACCAACGAGCAGGCATAATCATAGAAATGTAATTTGGATTTAATTTTTCTGCATTCTTTACAAAATGTTGATAAACAGGCATTGCACTGGCACCTGCACCTCCATCCATTTCCTGATACGGTGGATTTCCCACCACAGCGTCAAATTTCATTTCTGTTCCCTCCTTCTTCCAATAGCTTGCTCGTGTCACCTTGGAAATAAAGTTATCTGGCTTGTGCTTCAGTTGGTTCACTAAATCTTCAAAATAGTGGGCATTCACCTTTGCCTCGGTAAATCCTGCAAGAGTACGTTTTGTAATGCTCTTTGCCATAGGAGTTTTGCAGATGACATAGATGTTTTCTGCAAGAACCTTCTTCCAAAGCTCCTTTTCTTGTTCCCGTGTTGCTTTTGTTCCCAGTTCCAGTTTTTTTCTGTTTTTGTACACGCTATAGGCACAATACAAGGCATACAAACCACTCTTTGAGTTTATTTCCAAAATGTGAGTATTTTTTTTGTACACTTCTTTTGTAATATCATTTTGTTCCACAAATACAGGTCCACTTATAGGCTCCGTATATTTTTCATCATAAAATCGCCAACCGCCAAGGCAGTCTGTCAGGTGCATGTTCACTACCCGCCAGGGAGTCAAAACTGTTTCCTTGTCGGGATTGCGGAAGGTGCCAAAAATGGTGCTGATTCGCTCGATTCGCTCCTCAATGCTCAGATTGTCAGCGGCTTTTGTCATTTCCCTGATTCTGATTCCAGCTTCCCTGAAAATGTCAGGATCATAATATTTCTTGAACTGATTAAACTTTTCTTTTGTTACACCATTTGGCATAAACTCCTTCCAAGAAAGGTCATCTACTATGGTTGTAAAGTTGTTTATATTGATAGCCTCTTCCGTGCCATCCAACTCTTTATTAAGCTTTGCCCCATATATGAGCAAAGGCATTCTGATACTAATTCCACGCAAAATACTTACAGCAGAATCTCTTTGTTTTTTTGCTTCAAGTAATTTCTGCTTGCGAGCCTCTTCTTCTGGAGTTAATGCTCTTTTTTCTTTTTGAAGTTTCTTTGCCTGTTCAAACTCTTCTTCTGTAAAGCCAAGAGAATTGATGTCTATATCACCAGTTTTTGCCATTGCCTTTGTGGTACCAATGATTGCTTTTAATTCTTCAAAATCTTTGAGTGCCCCAGTATCCAAATGCAAAAGCTCGTCATTATACAAATAACTGTCTTCAAAGCCATTTCTGACCACCCGCTCCACGTACACCTTTTTTAGTTGCCCCAGCATTTTCTCCGTGTCGTAGGCCTTCATGGTACTGCCCTCAAAGCCAATGATTGGACAGAAATTAATAAACTCTCCCAAGGTTTGCCGATCTGAGCCAGTAGTCTCTCCAGCCTTCCTGCTGATTTTCACCGACTCTGCAATTACTTTCAGCGTTCTGTCTGGAGCAAAGTCAAAGACAAAGCACTCCTCCTTTACCTTACCTGCAATGGTTGCTGGAGTCTGTACCCTGAATATAGTTTGCATGTAAGAACTTGCCGCAGTGTTGTAGCTTCCTGAAAGCATAAAGCAGGCAGTCCAAGGCCGTACACTTACTCCAGTGGTAAGACGGCCACAACTCAATGTAATTGTATAGGTACGTTCGGGATGATCTGTCATGGCTTTTTCCACAGCCCTCAATGCATCAGTTGAATCAACCTCCTCATCTCCAACACCAGCAACATTTACAATTTCATAGCAGCCAAAAACGGGGTGCTGCTGCAAAAGCTTGCTTAAAGCTTTTGCTTCCTTTACACCAGGAATCATCCATAACGAATGGCGGAAATTTTCCCTATATTCCTGTTTTGAAAAAGGATAATTTGACTCTGCATCCTCCTTTGTTATTAAATCCAGAAATTGCATCACATTCGTTTCATGGATAAAGTCACCTTGTTCATCCACCCGAAAGAATTCCCGAAAGTTAAAGGCAATGTCTGCATCCGCATACTCAGGATAAAGCTTTCCCAGGTCATAGGTAAAGATATTCATTCGTGGTAAACAGGCATAGGGATTTGGGTCTCCTTGATGCAGGATATCCCAATCAGCCTTTGCCTTTTGTTCCATTACATAGTCCCAGGTATAAATTTCATCATCCTTAAAATCATCCATCAGGTTAAAAGGTGTACCAGAAAGATGCAGCTCCTTTGTATGGGTTTTACTGCATTTGGAAAGCACAGCCTTTCCCAGCTCCGTTTTTGTTCCTTCGTGAGCCTCATCAATGATAATCAAATCCCAATCTATGCTGAATACATCCTCATTCTTTGCAAAGTTTCCACCTACAAGTTCCGAACCACGCATATCTTGAATGGAAGCAAAATAAATGTAGGAGCTTGTACCTGTTTCAGTGGCCAGCTTTTCCATTTGCTTTAAAGTTGAACCGTTTTGCTTGGAACCATAATCAAATTCTGGGCGGTCATAAAAAATCTTCTCGTAATCTTCAAACCACCCCTTGTCTACAACAGGTCGGTGAGTCAAAATCAGGGTACGGCGAATATCACATTCCTTTACCAGTTGCAGGGCAGACAAGGTTTTTCCAAACCGCATCTTCGCATTCCACAATACCTTATTGCTGCGGTGCTTCTTGTTGAACTTTCTTTTTGCAAAGTCTATGGCCTCTCTTTGCTCTTTTCTCAAAATGATGGGACTTTTATCGGTTGAAATTTCACTGGCAGAAAGGGATTTGCGACCTTCTTTTACCGCAGCAATTGCTTTTTTTACCGTTTCCAAATCTGTATAGAACCATTCGTTTGCCTTGTGTTCTTGGTCAAAATATTTATGCCGTATTCCAGACCGCTCCAAAACCTTTCGTACTTCATGGTCTTGAAATACTACTATGCTTGAACCTTTTTCATAAGCAGTCTTTTCAGTATATAAAAGCTCAAAACTCACTCCTGCCGTTTGGGTTTGATGACGAATTCTTTCACGAGCAGCATCATTAAGCATCTTGGAATTGGGCTCTGCACCAATATATTGAAAAGGAGACCCCTTGCAGCTTGCCTCTCCCACCTTAAGAATTCCCTCATGAGCTGGGTCATTAATCCTATACACATAAATCAACTTTTGTACAAAAGATTCATTAAAAAGCTCCGACATCATTTTTCCTCCCTCAGCAAGTCTACAAACCGTATGGTACGGTGGGTATCCCAGTCTTTAATCTTGCAGTATATTCCATTGTGCTTCAGAGGCTTCCCCTTTTTGCAGCCCTCGCATTCTGTGGAAACCACAATGGTTTCAAACAAGGTTTCCTCTATTTTTGTTTCCGTGCAACAGGAATTTGGTATCACAAACTTAAGGCCGTCCATCTGCCAGATATTCCAGGCAATAACCTTGGCAAGCCCCACCAAGTCAGAAGGTGGCAAGTCCTTTCCAAACAGGTAAAAATAATGTTCAGCAACAGAAAATAGAATATTTTCCCGAGCAATCAGTACATTGTCCCCCTGCCAGTCAAAACCATAACAGCTTTGAACGGCATGGTACCCCCACTTTAACCACTGCTCCTCATCTGTGCAATTTTCAGAAACAACCCGCAGCTTTCTGTCCAAAAGGCCGATTCTATTGGGCACCTCGATATACTCCCCGGTAACTGCGTCGTAGCGACTGACAAGGTAGGGAGCCTCACCACAGGTCATTTCCATGCGATTAGCTGATACGTAATCCTTCCATGTTTTCCCTTCTTCTTGAGAAAAGACAATCTTCTGGGTATTTATCTGCCAGCTGTGAGACTCCATTTGCTCATAATTAAATACATTTTCTCTTCTAAACCAACTATTGTCCACAAGATTGTTTTGCATATTGCAAATCCAACTGGGAGTAAAAACTTCTGCCTTTTGCCGCACCCGCTGCAGTTGTTCCTGTCTGCTCTTTTCTACACGAGGCTTAATCACATTCCCGTGGCGAGAAGTAATCAAGTCCACGGTGATTGGGGAATTAAAACTATATTTTTCACCATATTTTAAATAATTATCTGTAGCCCAGATAATGTTTCGTCCCGTTGTCTTGTCTTTCAACAAAATCTGCAGTAACTCTTTATCAAGTTTGAGGATTTCATTTTCACGTATGTCAACAGTAGACTTCATTTTTTCCCTTTCATCTGCCCCTTGCACCCATTTTACCACAATCCTTCCACAATTTCTATTCTACCCCACCCCCAGTCCCAAATAATGCTACAGGCTGAAAAATACCCATCTTTTACTTTGAACTTGGAACTAATACTAGTTTGAACTTAAAACTAATACTAATTTGAACTTAAAACTAATACTAGTTTGAACTTGAAACTAATACTACTTTGAACTTAAAACTAGTACTATCTTGAACTTGAAACTAGTATTAGTTTGACCTTAAAACTAACACTAAGAATTTTTTCTCCTAGTTCAATTCATAAATGTGAATTAAAATTCATAAAATACTTGACAGTTCACATAAAATGAATTATGCTAGAAATCACGGATGGTGATTTAGGCTCTGGCATTTGAGTCTGGCACCAGAAAAAGAACAAGAGACGGTACTTGGCCGTCCAGACAGCGGTTTGTTGACCATCCCTGTCAATTTTGGAGGAAGAAATGCCTAGGACTACAGAAAAAGAAGAATTTGTAAGGAGGATGAAAGAGTTGATGAAGCAGCACAATTGTAACCAGAAAACACTGTGCAAGGCTTGCGACATCAAGGAGTCTACCTTCTCCTACTACATGAAGGAGAGTGACCCACGGATGCCTAAGGGAGGAGCATTGGCAAACATTGCTACAGAGCTTCATACCACGGTAGATTATTTGCTTGGAGCCCAGCCCCGCAAGATGCAGTTCAACGAACTGAAAGTATTGCTGGCAGACAGTTCCATGGATATGACCAGAGCTCAGATTACAGAACTATCCCGTATGCTGATGCTGGCCTATGCAAGACAGGAGGCCACAGCAAATGTTGGCAGCACAGAAATGCAATGAGATCAAACAACAAGTAACTCACTTATTGGATGAAGCAGGATGTTCAACCATGAACCCCCTCTCCATTCGGGATATAGTAAGCAGCCTCAGTTTACAGCTGATACCCTATTCCACCCTTACAGAACAGGAAGTACAACAACTCTCTCAAGCCTTCGGAGGTGCCTTGCCTCCGGGGCTTTTACAGCATGAACCAGAAGGTCCAACCCTCATCTGGTATGATGACACACTGGCTCCTTGGCAGCAAGACAGAGCCATAGCCCATGAACTAGGACACTGGAAACGGCAACACTGCCAAGCATCCTCTCTAGCAGAAGAAGAAGCAGAATACTTTGGCCAGTTGTTGATAGAACAGCTGCAACCTATGCCAAAGGGAACCAGAAGTAAAACACTTTATCCAAGGCAAACTACCATTAATACTCATGCCACTACTAAGGGCATGAACACCTTGATAGCCAGTATCCTACTGCTTGCAGGAATGAAAGCGGTATACGATATAACAAAAACACTGACAAGGGAGAGTAGCTAATGAAAACACGACAAAAAAGCTCCCTGTGAACATTGGCGTGTTCATGGGGAGCCTAAACAGAATGGTATCTTAAAAGGAGATACAACTGTAGATTGATGCATAATTGTATCTCCTACCAACTATTCCCGTCAATAGGAATTTTGGAGTAATCCGCAACTTTTTGCCTGATACCACAAAAAAGACAGTTGCGGAAATTCATACACTGCCCATCTAACAGGGCAAAGGAGAAAATTATGTTAGAAATAAGAACTTATAAGAATTTCCTTGTGAAAGATACAGACAAGGACGGCTATTGTTTTAAAAGCAATTGTAACCAAATCCTTTCCCAGGAACAGCTGGTAAAGGAATTCAGCGACTACAACTCCACCATTACGGAGCCAGATGCCCTCAGTATGTTGAGCATCCTGAACACCTTGGTGTGTAAGTATGTAGCTCGTGGCTATGTGGTGGAACTTCCCTTCTGCAGAATCTATGCAAAGGCCGTTGGAACCACTGGTAGCATCAAGAATTCCTTCCAGCCAGGATTGGGAAATAACCGATTCGAAGTGGTGGTGGAAATGACCGACGGGGCAACCCTGGCCATGACCACAGCAGTTGAATACAAACTGCTACCTCCCGAAAAGGTGACAGCCCCCAGAATTGTAGAAGTGTGCCTACTGGACGCAAATGCCCAGGAAAGCACAGACCTTTCTGCCAGTCCCGGAGGTGCCGTACGTATCCATGGTAACAACATCAAGGCTGACTTAAGCGACAGTACCCAGGGGGTATTTTTAGTAGCACAGGACAAGAGTCAAACACGCATGGCAAAATACACCAGAAATGGTACCAACGTGATTGACTTTATGCTCCCAGCAGACCTTGGAACAGGAACCTATACGGTCCTCTTCGTAAACAAGAGCGACAACGGCACCGTTCAAGAATCTAAATATGCCGAGGCCATCACCGTGGCCTAATACAAAATTTGCCCCACCTACCAGCAATAAACTGATAGGTGGGGCTTCTTTCATATTGTAATATGGTACAGGCTGATACTAGACATTCCTCCCAAAGATAGCATCCCATCTGTACCTGCCACGATCACCTGTCTAGCTAGACAGCTTCTAGGAATTGAAGTACAATATTGTAAACAGAGTTTGGAGGCAAAATGAGAAGAAGTTTTTGGGGAGTTTTGCTTATTGCAACCTCATTAATTACATCAGCATATTCAAGTGAAAATGTGTTGTCGGTGTTTGAGAATGCACACACAAACACTAATTTAACAGAACATTTGCAGAATGGCCTTACAGAATTGGGAATAAATTTCGACAGCGAAATTCCTGAAAACAGACTGGCTGCAATTAATTTTATCCTGAGAAATACCTACGAAAATAATATCCACAAAATGAGAGGAGAAGAGGATAATCAGGTTTACACAAAAGATACTGGTGAAGAGGCTGTTTTTGATGGAAAGGGAAATCTCGTAACAAACGAATGGAACAAGGGTTCTTTCAATTATGGCAGCTATGATGAACCCATTGACAAATTTGCACTAGATATATGGCCATGGTTGATTTTGGGCAACAGTCGAAAGGATCCCACAACCTTTGACGAACGGTTTTATCACTACTTATGGGATTTAGAAATTGGAATACAAGAATACCTCTTTTTGCAAAACAAGAAGGAGCTGAAAAAAATCGTCTTTTCTGAATTAGATGAGATGGAAATATTAATTTACCATTTTTTCAACTACCTTCTGTTTAACGATGACTATGAATTTGATTTATCAGAACATAACCTACAACAATATAGACAAAGCTCTGACAATTATTGGAAATATTTGTCACAATTATTTGTAGTGTCTGGCTGGGAAAACCCATAGCCCATCGCCATACAATCCACCTCACCCCACCGAATTAATGTGGGTGATGGCATATTGCTAGGACATGAGAATCATCTGAAGTCTTGACAGTAGTCACATCTTGTAATAAATTTTTATCTACAATGGAGAATATATTGGCATTTTTGAACTTCTATCAATGCAAATGGTAGAGGGAGATTTGCCAAACAAAGCAAGGCAGCTTGTTACAGAATGGCTGCATATTCATCAGCAAGAACTATTGTCAATGTGGGATACCCAGTCGCTAAAAAAATTGCCACCCTTAGAATAGAGGTACTAAATGATTGCAAGAATTAAAAGTATCAAGGCTCTGGATGATTACACCCTTAAGGTTTCTTTTACTGATGGAAAGATTGTCCTCTATGATGTAAAGGAGGACATTGAAACCCTGCCCGGCTATAGCGACCTAAAAAACTGCCACGGATTATGGCAACAGGTACAAATCGATGAGAGTCGAACCTGTGTCTTCTGGAACGACTATATAGACCTTGCAAGCGATTCGATTTATAAATTCGGAATACCCACAGTTACTTGAAATACACAAATCATTAAACCCATAGCCCATCGCCATACAATCCACCTCACCCCACCGAATTGATGTGGGTGATGGCGGCGGCAAGGGCGTCGGCGGCGTGGTCGGGCTTGGGAACTACCTCCATACCCAGCAAAAGCCGTACAAATTCCTGAACACCAGCCTTGCCAGAAGAACCAGCCCCTGTTACCGACTGCTTGATGATGTTGGGGGTATATTCCCCTAAGGGAACACAATGCTGGGCAAGACAGAGAGTTACGACCCCTCGAGCCTCCGCCACAGACATGGCACTAGAAACATTCTTGGCAAAGTACAAGGTTTCCATGGAAGCCTCCGTAGGTTGAAACTCCTGCACCAAAGCCACAAGGCGGGAATAAATCTTTAGGAGACGCTGACCGTGGGGCTCCCCTGCTTCGGTAGAAATAACACCATAGGTTACAAGGTGATAGCGATTGTTGTAAAAATCCACAATACCATAACCGGTGGAAGCAAGGCCTGGATCAATGCCCAGCACACGGCGAACTTTTTTTTTGGACACAAAAAAACCGGAGCCATCAGCTCCGGCCTTGCTAGCTGAATTACTCAGCACCGAATCCCTCAGGGAAGTCAGCGTTGGTGTATACGTTCTGAACGTCGTCGTCCTCTTCAAGACGGTCAATGAGCTTCTGAACCTTAGCAGCAGTCTCGTTGTCAACAGAAGAATACATATCGGGAACCATGGCTACCTCAGCAGATACTGACTCATAACCCTTACCCTGCAACACTTCCAAAACGCTTTCAAAGGTAGTAGGATCAGTAGTAACAGTAATGATTCCGTCTTCTGTTACGATATCATCAGCACCAGCTTCCAAAGCTGCGTCCATTACTTCATCCTCGTTTACCACTTCTGCGTCGTACTCAATAACACCCTTGCGGTTGAACATATAGGCAACAGAACCTGTAGCACCCAAGTTTCCGCCACTCTTGGAGAAGATATTGCGAACGTTGGCAGCTGCACGGTTATTGTTGTCGGTAAGAACTTCAACCAAGATGGCAACTCCACCTGGTCCATATCCTTCATACAACTTCTCTTCATAAGTGGCACCACCCAGTTCTCCAGTACCCTTCTTAATAGCACGCTCAATATTATCCTTGGGCATGTTAGCAGCACGAGCCTTGAGGATGGCGGTGCGCAACCGAGGATTGGCAGCAGGATCTCCACCACCCATGCGAGCAGCAATAGAGATTTCCTTGATGAATTTTGTAAACAACTGACCACGCTTAGCGTCTGCAGCGCCCTTTGCGTGTTTAATTGTAGCCCATTTACTATGTCCTGACATGGGAACTCCTTATTCGTAGATGCTTTTTCAAAAAATTTACGTATCTATTATACGTATAGGAAGAAACATGTCAAGGGATAGTGAATTTTTCAATGATTTTCATAGTTCCGCTCTTTCTTGCATAAAGCCCCTCTTTGGTATATCATCAAAGGAATGACTGCCGCTGAAAAAAATCAACTGTATTCCCATCTTCGTATCATTTCCGCTTGGGCCCAGGGCTACCCTTCTGCCAGCTTTAACGGTGAAATTCCTGATTTTACTGATGACCAAGAAGCTCCCCAAGAACAGGTGGAATTGCATCAGGTTGAAAGCCAAGAGGTTGTTTCAGCACCACAAGTTCAGACTTGGCAGCAGCAAGTGGTAACTCAAGAAGAAATATCTCGCCGACAGGAAGCCATAGCAAAGCTAGAAGCTCAAATCAAACAGTGCCAGCGGTGTAAGCTGTGTAAGGGACGAACCCAGGCAGTACCGGGAACAGGTGTGTTAAATCCAGCAGTACTTGTCATTGGCGAGGGGCCAGGAGCTGACGAGGATGCCCAGGGATTGCCCTTTGTAGGAGTGGCAGGTCAGTTACTGGACAAGATGTTGGCAGCTATCAATCTTTCCCGCAACACAAACTGCTATATTGCCAACATAGTCAAATGTCGTCCACCTAAAAACCGTGACCCAGAGCCAGAGGAAAGCGATGCCTGTCGTTCCTATCTTGAAGCTCAAATTGCCATCCTAAAACCAGCCATGATTCTTGCGGTGGGGCGAATTGCCATACAAAACCTGCTGCAAACAAGCCAAGGTATTGGACAATTGCGGGGAAAGATTCTCAGTTACAATAACATTCCTCTGATGGCTACTTATCATCCCAGTGCCCTACTGCGAAATCAAGATCTTAAACGGCCAGCATGGGAGGACTTGAAGGTTTTTAGAACCCACCTGACCCAGATCCATCCCGACTACGACAGGGCCTTTCTGCAATAGGATAAAAACCTATGATGAATCAGAATGAAAATCAACTGTATCTAGAAACCTTGGTGAATGTGCCCCTTCCCCAAAGCTTTACCTACAGCTGCCCTCCAGAATTGACAGAGGAGATTGCAGTGGGAAAGCGAGTGGAAGTTCGTTTTGGAAATCGGCGAATGATTGCCTTTGTGGTGGCTCTGCATCAAAAACTCCCTGAAAATCTTGCCGTTCCTGTAGAAAAGATAAAGCCCATCCAAAAGATTCTCGATTCCCAGCCAGTATTTTCTCAGGAGCATCTGAAGCTTGCCCGCTGGATGGCTCACTATTATTTTTGTACCCAGGGAGAAGCCCTTGCCACTATGATTCCCTCCGGCAAGCGAGAAACCGAGGGGCCTGGTCTTTCCCTCAGCGAGGGGGGCTTAGAATTTGAGCCCTGTACTCTTTCCCAAGAACAGCAGGCGGCGGTAGATGCTATCCTTCTTCCAAGTCCAGAAGAAAAACAACAAGGTTCTCCCATTCACTACCTCTATGGGCCCACTGGCACAGGAAAAACTGAAGTTTTTCTTTCCGTTGCAGAAAGAATCCTTGCACAAGGAAAGGGCATCATCTATTTGGTGCCAGAAATCAGCCTCACCCATCAGGTGGTGGAATCAGTGGTACGGCGATTCGGCGATACGGTGGCTATTCTTCACTCAAACCTGAGCCCAAGCCAGCGATTAAAGGAGTGGACACGAATTATCCGCCAAGAGGCCACCGTAGTAATCGGTGTGCGCAGTGCAGTTTTTGCTCCAGTGCCAAACCTGGGATTGATTATTATTGACGAGGAGCATGACGGCTCCTACAAGTCTGGCTCTACTCCCCGCTACCATGCTCGACAGGTGGCCATGTATCGATGTAGTCAAGCGGGAATTCCCTTGGTGATGGGAAGTGCCACTCCTTCTGTGGAAGCCTGGCATTTAATGGAAACAGGTAGATTTCAAAAGCACAGCCTAACTACACGACTAGCAGGTGGCAAGGTGCCAGACATTACCTGTGTGGACTTGAGCCGCAACAAGGACGGAGGCTGCCTTTCATCCCAGCTATGCCACGAAATTCGGGAAACCTTAAAAGAAGGCCGACAAACCATCCTCTTCTTGAATCGACGGGGCTTTACCCACTTTTTCCGCTGCAATAGCTGTAGCTACGAGCTTAAATGCAAAAACTGTTCCGTGGCCCTCACCTACCACAAGTCCCAGGGACGATTACGGTGTCATTACTGTGGCTGGAGCATGGAACCACCAAAGCTTTGTCCCCAATGTGGCTCCCTCGATGTAGGATATTCTGGCTTCGGCACAGAATTCATCGAAGCGGAAACACGAGCTAAATTCCCACAAGCCCGAATCAGCCGCATCGATACCGATAGCATCACCAAAAAGGGCGAGCTTCAGGAAAAAATCAAGGATTTTCGTCAGGGCAACATCGACATACTGCTGGGAACCCAGATGGTGGCCAAGGGATTGAATTTCCCCAACTTAAAGCTGGTGGGTGTGGTTATGGCAGATACAGGCCTCCACATGCCAGACTTTCGGGCTGCAGAGCGAACCTTTTCCCTCATTACCCAGGTAGCAGGACGGGCAGGACGCTTCTTTCCCGACGGCAAGGTGATTGTCCAGAGCTTTAGCCCTCAGCGGGAAGCCATTGCCTATGCCTGCAAGGGAGACACCAAGGGATTTTATCAGCAGGAAATCCAGCAACGAGAAATTTTAGGCTTTCCTCCCTTTGCCCGCATGGTACGCCTTGTGTTCCGCTCTGCAAATCAAGATGAAGCCCAAAAGGCTGCCTTTGGTGCCGCCCACATCTTTTCCCAGGAAATTGAAAAAAATAGCTTATTGGTGGATGTCATGGGGCCCTCAGAATGTCCCCTGGCCATGGTGGCGGCAAATTACCGCTGGCAGGTGCTTTTACGCTCCCGAGATATGGCTCCCCTCCACCATCTTTGTCACGGCTTTATCTATGGTTACAAGAGTCCCCAGAAAGTGTACATTGAAATCGATGTGGATCCAGTAAATCTTTTGTAAATAAAAAGTTAATGGCGACGCTGGCCAGAAAAGCTCACATTCCACAGGAACAAACCCTGAGAAGGAGCTGTGGGACCTGCAAGACGTCTATCTTTTTTTTCTAATATTTCTCTAAAAAATCCAGCATCCTTTCCCTGAGCCTCATAATGAATCAAGGAACCAACTATTGAGCGAACCATCTTCCACAAAAAGGCATTGGCAGAAATCTCAAAAACAAGCTGCTGACCTTCAGGATAAAAAACAGCCGACTCAAGGTAGCGGAACTTAGAAGGACTTACATCTCCAGCTGCAGCAAAGGTGGTGCAATCAAGTTCCCCTTGGAGACAGGCTGCCATTTCATTTAAGGTTTTAAGATTAGGGCGGTGACGCAGAGGCCACACATAGGGCATGAGGTGGGCTGGAGGTGTGGCTTCTGGATACAAAAAGTAGCGATAGGTTCGTGAAATGGCTGAAAACCGTGAATGAAAGTCAGGCTCTGCCAACCGAGCTTCTCGCACTCGAATATCCTTGGGCAAAATACTATTCAAGGCTGGAATATAGCTTTCTGCTGGCATAGAGACAATGGGGGAATAAAAGTTTGCAGCCTGACCATAGGCATGAACCCCAGAATCAGTGCGACCAGAGCCAATAAGCTGCACTGGTTCTTTGGCCAGCTTTTCTAGAGCCTTTTCCAGCTCCCCCTGCACGGTACGCACTGGCTTACCAGCAGCAGCCTTATCCTGTCGTTGCCAACCACAAAAATGGGTACCATCGTAGGAAATAGTCAGATGAATATTTTTTCCAGAAGGAGCTTTGTTATTTTGACCTTGCTCCCAGGACTGTACCTCTTGGGACATAGGTTTGCAAGATGAAGCTTCAACAGATAGTAACGGCTGGCTCATATGTGCCTACTCATCGTCGTCAATAAAGTCGATTTCAGAAGCTTCTTTTAGCTCCTTGGTCAAATTATCATACAAGTTTCGAGAATGCTCCAACAGGGGACCTGGCTTTTCTTTGGAAGACTTACCTAATCCAAAGATTCGAGCAATGGCACGCTTGTTTTCATCAAGTTTTTTCAACCGAGCAGGAATATCATCTCGCTGACCATACTTATATTCAAGCAAGCCAGAAAGATAAATCACTCCATCGTAGCCGTAGTTCTTATCAATATCTGGGCCAAAGTTTGCCACACCAGTAATGCTTTCCACACGGCCAGTTTCATATTCCAAGGCCAAAGGATAGAAGAACAATGCCTTGCGATAAAACACCTGCTGAACATAGTCGTAATTTCTGTCGGGCATCAATTTGTGAAGATAGCCACAGAGCCAAGCCAACCGCAAGGAAATAATTCCCTTTTTGATGGTGGGAGAAAAATTCTTAGGCATATCTTCATAGGTTAACAGGGCAAGATAATACATGGCAGCCCCATCAAAAACTGTTCGTTCCCGATTCAAGTTGTAGTGAGGAAAAATTGTTCCAACCTTTTTACGACGAGCCTCTTCACCCTCAAGAATTTCCTCAGCTTCTGCAGAAGAAAGGGGTTTAAAATCGTTCCAGAACAAGGCGGTGTGACAATTAGGACAGGCTCCAACGGAATAAATCAATGGATAAATCTGACCATATTTTGCAGATGGTTCAAAAATACGATGAAGCTCATCAGTCAATTCACCTGCAATCATACGACCGCTACCACTCAACATTTCTTCCCGAGGAAAGGCTTTGCGACAGACAGTACAGGTCATTTTTTCTTTTGTATAAAAAGAAATAGCTGGTTTCTTTCCAGTATTAGTATTTTTTTTGCTTGGTCTCAGCATATTTTTTCCTCCGAAGCATGCCCTTCCAACACCACATAGGCAATGCCGTAATTTCCATCATGACTCAAAGAGATATGGGCAGCAGTGGCACCCGATTCTTGAAATATTTTTTTTGCAGAACCACAAAGATGCAAAAAAGGCCTTCCCAGTTCATCCTGCTGGACTTGAATGTCCTTCAGCACCATATTCCGCAGTCCTGTTCCAAGGGCCTTTCCAAAAGCTTCCTTTGCCGCAAAGCGAACAGCCAATCCTTGAGCAAGATCACCCCTGTTCTCAAGACTCTGAAGTTCCCCTTCTGAAAAAAAACGCTGTATCAGGGCTTGATTTTCTGTCCAAGGAATAAACCGATCAATTTGGACTATATCAACTCCAATTCCCACAATCATAATTCTTTTTTAAATATCGGCAAAAGAGGAGTCAAAAAGAGGAAAATCATGGTTCTTCTGCGCTAGTAACATCAGCTCCCTCTGTAACTGGCAGAGAATCATCCTCATTTACCTGGGTAGCTTCTTCAGTTGTCTCTGTCTCCGCTCCCGTTTCAGAGTCAGTTGTCTCTTCAGTAGAAGATTCCGTTTCTTCTTCAACTACAGGTTTCGTTTCTTCTTCAGTTGCAGATTCCGTTCCTTCTTCAATTACAGATTCAGTTTCTTCTTCCTCTACGACAGGTTCTTTTTCTTCTTCTTCGATTGGAACTAAAGAAACACGTGCAGTCCTATCACTTTGAGACACCAATCTGATTCCATTAGGCAATACTACTTCTATAGGCACCTCATAGGTACCTGGCTTAGTGATTGCAGAACAATTCATACGAACGGTGTGGAGCTCTGGCACAAAGGCCTCCAGCTGATTTTGATTTCCTGTAAGGGTAAAGGTGATTCGCTCTGGGTCAGCCTTAGCTTCAAACAGGGGATTTACACCATACAAGTAAATGGTTTGGTCAACAAAACGACGACTAGATGTAATAGGCTGAATGGTTACGGTAACCGTTACCGTTTTATCATCGTAGGAAATCAACTGACTTTCGTGATGAATGCCTATGTTTTGAGAAAATGATGTTCGTTTTTCATCCACAGAAATTTCATCAGTAGATACTTCCACCATGGCATCGAGAATGGACTTTGCACCAGAAACTCCAACAGTAGAAGGAGATATAGCAATGTCAGTAATCTCATATCCTACCGCTGGAGTTCCTTGAATCTCAGCTTCTACAGGGAGTTGTTTCCTGGCCTTTTTAACAATATTTATTTCCAAAAAACTCTTGTCAGCAATTACTTCCAGAGGCTCAATCTCCATAATCTCTGGTGCAAGGATAATATCTACGGGTACCTTGAATTTTCCTTCCTCTGTGTAATAGTCAAGATTTACCAAGGCAGTAATATTTTTTTCAGTAATTCGGGCAATATCTTCTGGTCTCCCTTTGAGAGCAACCTTCATGTGTTTTGGTATATTCTGGGCAGGCAACGTGATTCCCTGAGAAGAAACATCTAAGGATATTACCAAGGTTTTTCCCTGAATGGTAGCAGAACGATAGAAAAAATAGATAAAAACAGCCAACACAAAACAAACTAGTTTTACAGGCCAATTTCTTCTGAAAATCTTGTAGAACTCATGAATTTTCATGCATTTCCTCCTTCCGCTGTTCCATGGTGGCAGTTTTTGCCTCCTCTTCCATGGACGTGAAGTTTTCGTCGGAAAGTTCCAGATGATCTTCTAGCATCTTTCTCACCTGCTCCAAGGATAGGTCGTAGTACAGGCGTGACTCACAAGCCACACTCAAGGCCCCCGTTTCCTCGGAAACCACCAGAATGATGGCATCAGTTTGCTCGGAAAGTCCCAAGGCAGCACGGTGACGTGTACCAAAGGTTTTTTCTATATCGTATTGCTCTGACACTGGCAAGAAGCAGCCTGCTGAAATAATGCGACCACCACGAATAACGACGGCTCCGTCGTGGAGCTTTGTGTCAAACTCAAAAATCGTGCTCAAAAGGGAGGATGTTACCAAGGCGTTGATAACAGTACCAGAATCGATGACCCCCTGAATATCAGTCTTTCCAGCAAATACCACCAGCATTCCCCGACGACGCTGAGAGAGCTCTTCTGCAGAGGTCAAAACGGAATCCACATACATGTGCTTTTTCTTCTTGCTGGGACGCCATTCAGTCTGACCAAGACGAAGAATCATCTTTCGCAACTCTGGCTGGAATATCACGAAAAAACCCACCAAAAGGCTGGGTGTCAGGGCATTGAGAATCCACAAAAGCAGGGACAACTTCAACAAGGTGGCAAAAGCGTAGGCCACACCTAAAATAATGATAACCTTCAATAGCTGCAAGCCATTTGTCTTTACCAGCACCTCGTAGGCCTTGTACAGGATAAAGGTCAAAAGACAGATGTCTATTACCGGCCGAATGTAATTGTAGATGTTAGCTAATACTGCCAATCCGTTCACTTTTCAAATTCTCCAACACCAAAAGCATATCTCGTGTGGCGGCCACATCGTGCACCCGTAAAATCGAAGCCCCCGCCATCACAGCCACCATATTTGTAGCCAAGGTTCCTGCAAGCCTGTCTTCTGGAGAGGAATCCCTACCAATCATTTGAGCTACAAAAGATTTACGGGACACACCCATTACCACAGGGTACTTTCCGCCACAGAGTGTACCACATTCTGTAACAAGAATCTTGTTGGCCTGAAAATTCTTTCCAAAGCCGATTCCAGGATCCAACCATATTTTATCCGACTCTATGCCTAAAGACAAGGCCACTTGCACCCGCTGCTGTAAATATTCATTAACTTGATAAAAGGCTGTATCACCGAGGGGATTATTTTGCATGGTAGAAGGAATTCCCTGTTTGTGCATGAGAATCACGGGTAAGCCCTTTTGTGCGGCAAAAACACCCAGTTCAGGGTCATCTTCCAAGGCTGAAATATCATTTACAATGGAAGCTCCCTGTTGCCAAGCGGCTTCCATAACAATTTTTTTTCTGGTGTCAATGGAAAGGGGGATGGAACTGTGACGGCGAATTTCTTCTATGACAGGAAGTAGACGACGAATCTCTTCTTCTGCCTCCACGTACTGTGAGCCAGGTCTACTTGATTCAGCACCTAAATCAAGGATATCAGCCCCTTCTTCCACTAGTTTTAGAGCTAATTCAGCTCCTTGGTGGCCCAAAGCACGACTTTCCTTCCAAAAGGAATCGGGGGTTACATTCACGATCCCCATAATGCGAACTTTGGAAGTGCTTGTAACAACACCAAGACCGCCATCATCAACCATGGGTAGAAATCCTTTCCATCAATGCTTGAGCACTTTTAGCCAAGGAATTAGCATCAAGGCCACAATCCTCTAAAATCTCATTTCGCTTACCTACCGATAAGAACCGATCAGGAAGTCCATGGATAGAGGTAGCTTTTTCTGGGAACTGGTGGATTACCAAACTTTCTAAAACCTCACTGATTCCACCATGCAAGACACCATCCTCCACAAAAAGCAACGCCTGGTAGGGAGCCACTGTCTGCAAGAAAAATTCCTTGTCTATGGGCTTGATAAACCGCAGATTATATATGTCCACTAAAATATTATGGAGTACCAAATTACGAGCTGTAGCCAAGGCTTCTGAAAAAATCCCACCAGTACAAACAATCAGCAAGGGAGCCTGGGTATCTGGCAAACTGGCACTTTCTGAAGCCACCACATCGTGACAGCGCAACAAAACACCTCGCCCTTCTTCCACTGGCAAGGCAAAGGCTCCTTGCTCTGAGGGACAGGAGGTTTTGGGATGACGCAGTACTACAGGCGCCTTCCGATTTACAGCCCACTCTAAAAAGAGCTGGATTTCCTTTGCTGATGCAGGTGCCATCATAATCACATTTGGAACTGAACGAATCAGGGCTATGTCAAAGGCGCCTTGGTGGGTTTCCCCATCGTCAGGAACCACACCAGCTCGGTCGAGAACGAATACAGCAGGAACAGCAGGAATTGCTATATCGTGAATCAGCTGATCCATGGCCCGCTGCATAAAGGTGGAATAAATTGCAACAACAGGTACCAGCCCCGCAACAGAAAGTCCACCAGCAAAGGTTACCCCATGTTGCTCTGCAATTCCCACGTCAAAGAAGCGACTGGGATATTTGCGGGAAAATGGTGCAAGGCCTGTTCCCTTGGACATGGCTGCAGTAATGGCTACAATCCGCTCATCCTTCTCTGCCAAACTCAGTAGTGCATTGGAAAAAGCCTCTGTGTAACTGAGGGTATCGAATTTCTCTACGGTACCATCGGAAGTACAGAAGGGACCGATTCCATGGAAGGTGGCTGGGTCATTTTCTGCAAAGCTATACCCTCGTCCCTTTTTAGTTACAACGTGAACAACTACTGGCTGATTGAGCTTCCGTACCTTCCGAAAAATCTCCTCAAGCTCCGCCACATTATGACCGTTCAAGGGGCCAACGTACTCAAATCCTAAATCCACAAAAAGATTGGTAGGAAAAAGCAGAGCTTTGAGAGACCGCTTGAATCTAAAGATAAACTTGGAAAACCCTTTTCCGAGAACTGGCATCTTGTCTACAAATCGGTCAATTCCAAAACGGAAGGACTGATAAGATGAGGTCATGGTAAGTCGGCTTAAATGGCGTGACAAGGAACCAGTGTTTTGACTAATGGACATTTGATTGTCGTTCAAAACCACAATCAGATTCTTTGAAAGCTGCCCCGCATGAGACAGTGCTTCCATGGCCATACCACCAGTCAGGGCACCATCTCCAATAATGGCTACTACTTTTCCCTCTTGATTTTGCAGATTGCGACCAATCAACAATCCCAAACCAGAGGACACGGAGGTAGAGGAATGACCTATATCAAATAAATCATGGGGACTTTCAGAACGCTTGGTAAAACCAGCCATACCATCCTTTTTACGAAGGGTATGGAATGAAGAATAGCGCCCAGTGAGCAATTTGTGGGTATAGCTTTGGTGGCTTACATCCCACACAAAGACATCTTTAGGGCTTTCAAATACACGATGAAGGGAAATAGTCAATTCCACCACACCAAGATTACTGGCAAGGTGGCCTCCATTTTTGCCCACCACATCAATAATAGTTTTTCGTATCTCTTGTGCCAACTGGAGCAATTCTTTTTTATCAAGATTTTTAATGTCAGCTGGCGACGTTATATTTGGTAAAATCGTAGTGCAACTCCGATGCAATGATTTGTTTTCACATGACAAAAAAGACCGCAGTTTGTGTCAAATAACAACAAAAGCTACGGTCTTTTTCATTGGCACAGTCATAAATTGAAAACACATAAAATGGGTTACCCCCAAAACAAGACTCAACTGAGTTACTTGCTCTTATGCCGATTTCTTCTCAGCTTCTTCTTACGTTTATGTGTAGCAATCTTCTGACGCTTTCTCTTTTTTCCGCAAGGCACGATGGCTCTCCTTAATGAAAACTGTATTTATTATCTACTAAAAATTTGATT
Source organism: Treponema sp. (assembly GCA_045630225.1). GTDB lineage: Bacteria > Spirochaetota > Spirochaetia > Treponematales > Treponemataceae > Treponema_F. The sequence continues at coordinate 19,770 of JAZQSR010000132.1, forward strand.
ACGTCAATAGGGGAAAAGATGATTCCAAGAACTTTCCAATATGCTCTTGTATCGCTGCCTCATCTTGGGCATGAAAATAGGTGGCATTAGGTATTCCACGAAAATACGTGTACTGACGCTTGGCATAACGACGACTATTGCGACAAATCAATTCCTGAATGGAATGAAAATCTACAGAAGAGCAATTTTCTTGGAAGGAATCGAGAGATATTGGAGATTTCATCTTTTGTACCGCCAGCATAAACTCCTGGTTGGAAAGAAACTCACGATAGCCAATGGCCTGCATTCCAGGGTCTTCTTCCTTGTAGCCATAAGCCACTAAGGAAGCTACCTCCTGAGGTAAGCCCTCCTCCATCATTTGGACCACACGAGCATCGATTCTCTGGTACAATTCCTGTCGCTCCCGCCACAGAATAATGATGCAAAACTTAAACTGGCTCCGTAGCTGGGGAGAAAGATTAAAAGAGCTTTGAGGACGGCCACTGGCAAGGCTTACCTCCAAGGAACGGAGGATGCGGTAATGATCGTTGGGATGGATTCTCTGGGCGGCCATTGGATCTAGTTGCTGAAGCTGACGGTACAGTTCATCTGCCCCTTCCTGTACCAGTCGTTGCTGAAGCTCTAGCCGCAACTGTGGGTCAGCTTGGGGAGTGGTAGGCAAGCCACAGAGAAAATTCCTAATGTAAAAGCCTGTTCCTCCCAGTACCAGGGGAATATGCTTGCGCCCAATAATTTCTTGGCAAAGCTGGTCGCTGTAACGGACGAACTCTCCCACAGAAAAGGCTTGGTCAGGGTTGTGAATGTCTACAAGATGATGGGGTAACTGCCGGAGCTCTTGGGAAGAAGGCTTTGCAGTTCCAGTGTTCATGCCACGGTACACCTGCATGGAGTCGGCACTAATGAGCTCAGCCTTTCCTGCAAAGGGAGATGAGGAATCCTTACCAAAAATATCCAGAGCTAGGCGTGTCTTTCCACAGGCAGTGGGGGCAAAAACAACAAGAACCGGCACAGGGCCGGCTCCTTCTTCATAAACATCCACAGGATTACTGCTCGATGCGATATTTTACCTCGTCGGTAAACAACTGTTTGGCAGCAGTAGACACCACCTTACCGTCATTTTCCTTAACAGACTCGTCGTCAATTCTAGAAAGCTGATAAGCACGACGACTAGCTGCACAAGTAATCTCATAAATATTATCTTTGAACTTAACAAGTTGCTCCAAAGGAAAAAACATGGCCACTCCTTTAAAAGAATTCTTTTTATTATAGCATAATTTAATGGTAATGTAAATATACATACCTCCTTGCTTTTTTTGATGAAATTCACATATTCTTAAAGTATGTTCACACGAAAGACAAAGATTGTATGCTCCATGGGGCCTGCTACGGCTCAAGATGAGATTGTGGAGCGATTGCTGGAAGCAGGAATGAATGTGGCTCGCTTTAATTTTTCACATGGAACCCACCAGTCCCACCAAGAGGCCATGGAACGAGTTCGTCGCTCAGCAAAGAAGGTGGGAAAGCCCATTGCCCTGTTGCTTGATACAAAGGGGCCAGAAATTAGAACAGGAGACACCCAGGACGGTGGTACTGTTACCATCAAGGCGGGAGACAAGGTTATTGTTACCAGTGATGGGCATCATACCATAGCAGCAACACAGAATGATGCAGCTCGACTTTCAGTGAGCTGGAAGGAGCTGCCACAAAAGGCCACAGCAGGGATTCGTATTCTCATTGCTGATGGACTTTTGGAGTTGGAGGTTTTGGAAAGCGATGGCACTCAGGTTTTATGTAAGGCTCGAAACACTGGCACCATCGGTAGCAAGAAGAATGTCAATTTAGTGGGACTCCACGCTATGCTTCCCATTATGTCGGAACAAGATAAGGCAGACATAGCCTTTGGTGTGGAGCAGGAGGTGGATTTTATTGCAGCAAGCTTTGTAAGCTTTGCCTCTGAAATCCACGAAATCCGTCGCTATCTTGATTCCCTCCACAGCAGGGCAAAGATTATTGCAAAGATTGAGAATGAAGAAGGGGTTTCAAACATAGAAGAAATTGCAGAGGCGGCAGATGGCATCATGATTGCCAGAGGCGATTTGGGAGTACAGCTTCCTACAGAAAAGATTCCTCTGGTACAAAAGCATATTATTGGTGTGTGTCGAAAAATGGGAAAGCCAGTCATTACTGCCACCCAAATGCTTGAGTCCATGGTGGTAAATCCTCGGCCCACCAGAGCAGAGCTCACCGACGTGGCCAACGCCATCTTTGACGGCACTGATGCAGTTATGCTTTCTGGAGAGACTGCCAATGGGGCCTATCCTGTGGAGGCGGTGGAAACCATGGCTCGAATCGCCCTGTCAGTGGAGGATTCCCCAGAGTTTTGCAAGAAAATGAGTCAGGACGACGACGTCGCAAGCTTTCTCCCTACTGGCAACATCGGCATGATTATGGCACGGAATGCCTATACCACTGCACGGGACGTAAAGGCTATGGTGATTATCACTCCCACCTTGTCTGGTCACACCTCCCGCATGATCAGTAAATTCCGCCCCGAACAATCCATCATTGCCGTTACCCCAGATCCAGTGGTGGCTCGCCAATTGCTCTTGTTCTGGGGAGTTGTTCCCCTCCATGCCCGTATGGCCAGCGAGTCTAATGAAATGATTCAAAATGCCATCAAGGTGGCCCTAGATGCAGGGGTTGTCCAGATTTCCGACAGAGTTGTTTTGGCAGCAGGAGTTCCCCTGTTCAGTTCTCTAATGCTGAATACAGTAAAGGTTTTGCTGGTGGGAAATGTGCTGGCCCGAGGAAACAGTGGTGGCAGTTCCAGCCAGGAAAAGGCTAAAACAAGCGGTAATATCATTCAGTCAAAATCGGCACTTGATGCTCTGGCTCAGCTCCAGCAAAACAGCAGCGGCATTATCGTTTGCCACACCCTCACTCAGGAGTACATTCCTCTGCTCCGTCTGGTGGATGGTGTTATTGCAGAACATGGCTCTGAAATTCCTGATTCTATGCTGGCTCTAGTAAATCCAAATCTGGTGTGGCTCACCAATGTAACCAATGCCACCACAAAGTTGGAGGCAGGGCTTATGGTTACCATCGACGGAAGGCAACTGCTGGTGTACGAGGGTATTGTCTAATTTTCATCTTCAAATCTTCAGAGTGTAGCAAGCCATGCCTTGGGGATTTGGACAGAGAAATGGTGAAAAAGATGACTAGATTTCCAGAACAAGGCCGTCGTAGGCTGGCTGGCACTGGAAATCCCTTCCCAACTGGCTCAATCTATCTGTCAAGTAGTCTTGAATCTCTAGATGGCTCATGTCATGGCACAAATGGGTGAGCCAACTCTGACTGGCACCAACTTCTAAAGCTACATCAAGGGCTTGGTCATAGGAAAAGTGGGTGGAATGAGGACGCTGACGAAGGCCATCAATCACCAGATGCTGCAGATAGGGACCAAATCGACGCAAAAGTTCAAGGCTTTCTGGTGGGATTTTGTTGCAGTCAGTCAGGTAGGCAATTCCCCTACAGGGCCCCTCCCCCACACCCTTGTAGCCCTGCAGCAACAACCAGCCTGTTGTTTCCAGCCGACCGTGTAGCATGGGCACCGGAATAACAGAGATATTGCCAATGACTATGGGAGTATCCTCATTAAAACAGCGACAATCCACAGTCTTTACCTTTGGCTTGCCTCCGCCTTCCAGCATTGGTTGGAAAATATATGAAAATCGTTGACGCACATCCTGTAAGGTTTTGTCATTGCCATACACTGGCAAGCCCTCTCCTTCTGTTTCAGGATACACCTTCACCTGTCCACTGCCATCAGAGGGGGAGCGAGATCCCGTGTGAGAAAAAATCCGAATATCATCCAAGCCATTTAGGTGATCTGCATGACCATGGGTTACCAACAAGGCATCAAGACGATTTATACTAGATTTTAAAGCCTGGCTACGGAAGTCCGGACCTATGTCAATTAGAATTGAAGTAGCCGGGGCATGGGAATCACCATCAGTAATCCACATACTTGTCCGAAACCGCTTGTCCCGACTGTCAGCAGAACGGCAACACTGGCAATTACAGCCAATAACAGGAATTCCATGACTTGTTCCCGTTCCAAGAAACTCACAACGCATGTCACAAGCATAAAATTACCTGAAGGTTTAGTCAAGCAGAACCACAGGTTTTCCAGGAGGACTGAATGAAAGAGCTTGTAATTATTGGAGCTGGTATGGCAGGGGTCACTGCGGCTCAGGAAGCCCGACAGCTCCATTCCAAGGAGGATTTGTCCATCACCATAATCACTAAGGAAACTCCTCCCAGCTATACACGCCCCCAGCTTACAGAATTATTGGCAGGTACCATTCGTGAAAACGACGTAATTTTTCGTGATGAAAACTGGTTCAAGGAAAGGGATATTCAGTTGATTTATCCTGCTCAAGCCACAGGAATCGATGTTCTGGAGCAAAAGGTACACTACACCTTTCAAGGCTCCCAAAAGGAGTGCCACTACCATGCCCTAATTCTGGCAACTGGAGCCAATGCCTTTGCTCCCTTTGTACCTGATTCCACCAGTCCTGCAGCAGACACCGTTTTTTCCCTGCGGACCTTGGAAGATGTGCAAAAAATACGGCAACATCTGGCCATGAAACGAAGGAAGGCTGCTGTATTGGGAGGCGGCTTACTGGGCCTAGAGGCAGCCTTGGCATTAAAGTCCACGGGGGTGGAGGAAGTTCATGTGCTGGAGGTTTCTGGCTACCTGCTGAATCGGCAGCTGAACAGAACAGCTTCAGAAATCCTCAGGCTCTACTTGGAGCGACAGGAAGGGCTTGAAATTCACACGGGAGTCCACGTGGACACCAATGAACTAAAAAGTCGCAGTGTGGAGGAAGTGCTCCGCCCCATTTGCAAAGATGGAGTGGAAACCTTGCTGTATTCCATGGGAGTCAGAAGCAGAATCCACCTTGCCAAGGAAGCGGGCCTTGCCTGTGGTAAGGGCATCATCATCAATGAAGAAACTGCCACTAGCAATCCCTGGATCTTTGCCGCAGGAGATTGTGCCGAATTCCAGGGGATTACCTGGGCCATCATTCCCTCTGCACTGGAGCAAGGAAAAAAGGCGGCGGAATTTGCCTGCTGGCATCTTTTCACTGAATGTCAACAGTCAAAACCAGAGTACTACCAGCAAACCATTCCCCGTACCATCATCACCATTGGCAGGCGGGAAGCAGTGTCCACAGGCAAAGCCATCCTATCTGTGGAAGAAGAGAATTCTGGCCTTTGGAAAAACCATGAACTAGGAAGCCCCCTCAAGCGAGGCCAGCCCAAAGATGGAGACCTGTACGTGAATCTGGTGGAAAATGTTGAGACTGGCAAAATTGTTGGGGCTTTGTCATTTGGTCCAAGGGGAAGCAGTGTGCCTTGGTTTTCAAAACTTCAACAAATGGTGGGAAAAAGCTGGCAGGAAATCGAAAGCTCAGGACTGGGAGGTGTACGATGACAGACTTTCACCTTACAGATGCTGCCCGTCAACAAGGAGTCCAATGCCTTTTGGGCCTGTCAGTGGGTATCTTTGCTCGGATTATGGTGGAGGTAGCCTACATTCCTGCCCTAGGCATTCCTTGTGGCGGTGTAGCCTTTGGCATAGGGCTACTGCTATGGCGGCTCCAAAGACACTTGGGCTTTCTTCCCTGCCTGTGTCTGTGCCTGTTGGGAATCACCACCTTTTTGTACGGACTGGAAGGAGTCCTCCTCTTTACTGTACTTGGTCGCCTTACCGAATCCCTGCTGGTAATTTTTTACACTGGCTACTTTATCTATGGACTCCTCCACGGCATCATGTTTTTTTACGAGGCCACCAAGTTCAGCAAAAATCCCTAGTGCCACAGAGCTTCCTTACTGCACATCCCGAGGTAAAATGCTGAAAAATACTGCTTGTCTAATGAGATAAAATATGATAGTGTGAATTCGTTAGTTGAACGAATAACGCTTGTTATTGAAAGAGAATATAC
>JAZQSR010000133.1:0-11881 GCA_045630225.1 Treponema sp.
TGATTTATACAGATACCAGAGATTCTTCGGTCAAGGTTGATTTTAAGACCGCTGTTGTAAATGGCATGAATGCTACCACAGGTGGCCTTTATATGCCCGTGGAAATTCCCAAACTTACCTCCTGTATTTTGAACAAAACCAGTGAGCCTTCTTTTAGAGAGGTAGCTTACGAATCCATAAAACCCTTTGTAGAAGGAGAAATTCCAGAAAGAGACTTGCAGGAAATCATTATGGATGCATATCCATTCAATGCCCAAGTTGTTCCTCTTGATCCTCAGTCCTATGTTTTGGAATTGTTCCATGGTCCTACTTGCGCCTTCAAAGATTTTGGGGCCCGCTTTATGGCTCGTGCCATGTCATATTTTAACAGAGGAGAAGATAAGCCCCTTCACATTCTCGTGGCCACTTCTGGAGATACAGGTAGTGCCGTAGGAAGTGCCTTCCACAATGTACCAGGCCTAGACGTAACCATCTTGTATCCCGAAGGAAAAATCAGCCCCTTGCAGGAAAAACAGCTTTCCACATTCACTGGAAATGTGAGAGCTTTACGAGTGGCAGGAACCTTTGATGACTGCCAAAAGCTGGTAAAAACAGCCTTTACTGATGCCCAGTTGCGAGAAAAATTCCGTCTTTCTTCCGCCAACTCCATCAACATTTCTCGACTTTTACCCCAAAGTTTTTACTATACCTATGCCTCACTGGTAATCCGCCATCGCAGTCCACGGGACAACAAAATTGACAATCCAGCCATTATCTGTGTTGTTCCCTCTGGTAACTTTGGAAACTTAACCTCTGGTCTCATGGCTCAAAAGATGGGTGCTCCCATTCAGGGATTTGTTGCGGCAACTAATTCTAACCGAACAATTCCCGATTGGATTGCTACTGGCGAATATCAAGCACGCCCTTCTATTGCAACCCTTTCCAATGCTATGGACGTAGGAGCTCCAAGTAACTACGAAAGAATGAAGGCCTTGTTCACCCTAGATGAAATCCGTCAAAACATGGCCTCTTATTGGCTTGATGATACAGGAACTTTGGAAGCAATCAGAAGTTGTCACCGTCGCACCGGCTACATCATCGATCCCCACGGAGCTGTTGCATGGCAGGCTTGGGATGATATTCGAAGAGGAGCTATGAGTCGTTTGGCAGATGGCATTGCAGGTGATTATACAAAACCAGGTCTCACCCCCAATCTTCCTAGTTGGTCACAAAAAATCCTTGACAGAGAAGCTATCGGATTGGTACTGGAAACAGCCCATCCTTCAAAATTCGGAGACATTGTAACAAACGCAGTGGGCCGAGAGCCTCCCCTTCCAGATCGTCTGGAGCGGGTACTCCTCCTCCCCGATCTTTCCCAACCCATGACAGCAGACTATGATAGCTTCCGTCAGTGGCTCATGGAAAACCTCTAAGATCAGTTCTTTTCGTATTGTTGCACTTCGTCCAGCAGATGGGTAATCTCTACCCCTGCTTGGGCGAACATAGCCAAGGAATCTGCACTATCGTGGTATTTTCGCTGGCACACAACTCGCTTGATACCACAGTTGATAATCAGCATGGTGCAGGTTCTACAGGGAGTCATTCTACAATAGAGGGTGGCACCTTCAATAGAAATACCGTTTTTTGCAGCTTGACAAATGGCATTTTGTTCAGCATGAACGGTACGGACGCAATGCTGGGTTACTGAGCCATCCTCGTGAATCATCTGTTTTAATTGATGGCCTACATCATCACAATGGGGCAACCCAGCAGGAGAGCCCACATAACCAGTTACAAGGATGCGGTTATCCTTGGCAATAACACAGCCAGAACGACCACGCCCACAGGTGGCTCGTTTAGCTACCGTATCACAAATTTCCATAAAATAATCATCCCAATGGGGACGAGCATAGGGTACATTCTCTTCAGACATACCTTCATACTAAATCAAGGAAAGGTATTTGTCAAAGGGAGCGTATGTGTGACAAGGAGGCTTACGTGTACCACCACGACTGTGAAAATCAATTCAGTACAATCTTTCCCTTTTGGCCAGATTTAAGTAGCCAAGACAAACAACTTTTATGCCAAAATACCAGTCTGCAAACCTATCCCCAGGGAAATCTCATTCATAACGGCAACCACTGTACTGGTGCCATTGTGGTTATTTCTGGATGCTTACGAGTCTACCTACAACCAGAACAAGGGCGAGAAATCACCTTATACCGCCTTTTTCCTGGCGACATTTGTATGCTCTCCGCTTCCTGCGTCTTAGAAGCCATTACCTTTGACGTAACAATCGATGCAGAAGAGGACAGCACTTGCTATCTTATTGCTGGCGGAACCTTTGCAGACTTAGCAGAGCGAAACCTTACAATGAAAAATTTTGCCCTAGAAAAGGCTGTTTCTCGATTTTCTGACGTGATGTGGGTGATGCAACAAATTCTTTTTATGAGCTTTGACAAGCGACTGGCAATTTTCTTGTGGGATGAAATAACAAAAACAGGACAGGACTCAATAAAAATGACCCATGAGCAGATAGCCCGCTACATGGGTTCAGCTCGGGAGGTTGTTTCCAGAATGGTCAAGTACTTTGTAGCTGAGGGCATTGTGGAAACCTCCCGAGGAGGTCTAAAGATTATAGACCGGGATAAACTCAAAAAATTAGCCCTTTAAGAAGGCCTCAAGCTTATCCTTGGGCAGGGCACCAATGGACTGGCGAACAACTTCTCCCTTGTTCAAGATTACCAGGGTAGGAATAGTTGTCACACCGAACTGACGAGCCAATTCAGGTTCATCATCCACGTTTACCTTACCAATGCAATAGTCAGGGTTTTCTGCTGCAAGTTCTGCCACCAAAGGAGCCACCATGTTGCAGGGGCCACACCAATCGGCATAAAAATCCAACATTACAACCTTGTCTGTTGTTTTAAGTTCAGTTTCGAACATTTCTTTTGTCACTTTCAATACGGACATGTTTTTCTCCTTCTCAATTAGTCCTTTGACTTGTAATACAATTTACAATGGCAATATCCCTCGTAGTCAGGATCATTAATTTGGTCACGGAACTCCTTGCAGATACAGAAGTTGTCGTCAATCTTCTCCAGACGACAAGGGCAATAACCCTCTTTTTTCTGCAATGCAGCTCTCATCTTTGCTACGAATTCAGAATCTTCATTCAGTGTAACTTTCATTGTTATTACCTCCATCTTTAATAAGTATATCATAAATTACATAAGAATTCTTCACCTTAGTCCTCTTTTGTGGAAGTTTTTTCAGTAAACCGCACATTTTTATGCCCCAGAATATCCTCAAGACTCTTAATTCCATCAGGATTTTTAGCCCTTTGTGGGTGCTTTGCCATGCAAATCAACTGGGTCATGGTTCCCATAGGACAATAGACACACCAAGAACGAGGTTTGTACACCACCATGGTAATCAATCCCAGTACAGAAGAAGTAAGCATTACCCCGTAAAATCCAAAGGCAAACTGAGCTGTCCAGGGGGAAAGCTTAGTTCCATGATAGGCAAAATGCCAGGGTAGCTGAAAGGTCCACAACAAGGTAACGCCTTCCCGCAAGGACTGGGCACCTGCAAACACCAAGTAGGTATTCCTAATCATAAGACAAAACATGGTCAAGAAGAAGGCAAGAAATCCATAGCGGAACAGGCGGCTTTTCATCCACCTTGGCACATCCTTGTTTCTGGAAAGCTTTAACTTCTTGCCCACAACGGTAAACAACTGACCTCGTCCGCAATACTTATTGCAGTAGCCCTTCTTTCCCTGAACAATGGATATAATGAGGGGAATGAAAAAGCAGAAAAGCCCCAACCAAGCAAACATGATGTTAAAGAATCCCAAGGTAAGATAAGTGGCAGATACAATCCACATATACTCCCGCCAGTTCTTTTTCTTTGCTACAGCCATTATGCCACCTCCACAGTAATTACCGTTGCAGGACATTCCTTGGCACATAAACCACAGCCCACACATTTTGATGTATCTACAAAGGCAAAAATTCCTTCAGGAAGGGAAATTGCATCCTTAGGACACACCTTTGCACAGGAACCGCAGGCTACACAGAGCTTGCGGTCAACTACAGCATTTTTCTTTGCCATATATACCTCAGTAATTTAATTTACACCTCTACTATACCCCAGTAAAAGAATTTGTTCTGTAACTCAATTACATAAGCCAAGAAAAACGACATTTTAAAACAAAAAGGCCACCACTCAAACAGTGATGGCCTCTCTTTCCCTATAGTTTTACAACCTTAGGCAAGCTTATTACAAGATTTCTTATTTGAAGAAGAATCGCAAAACGAAGATGATAAACAGTACCCAAGTTACCACAGAAATCTTGTTGAACTTGCGAGCTGCAACATTCAAGATTACGTAGGCAATAACACCCCAAACGATACCTTCTGCAATGCTGTAAGCAAAGGGCATTACAAGGATGGTAACGAAGGAAGGAATTCCCTCAGTGGGGTCTTCAAAGTCAATATCTACAACAGACTTCATCATCAGGTAACCAACGAAGATCAATGCAGGTGCAGTTGCAGCAGATGGAACCAACAGGAAGAAGGGACTCAAGAACAGGGCCAACAAGAACAGGATTGCAGTTACAACAGAAGACAATCCAGTGCGTCCACCAACAGCAACACCTGAGGAGCTTTCTACAAAGCTTGTTACAGTAGAAGTTCCAAGAGCAGCACCAGCAACAGTTCCCACGGCGTCAGCCAAGAGAGCCTGCTTTACGTTAGGAATATTGCCGTCCTTATCGGTCAATCCAGCCTGGGTAGTAACACCCACCAAGGTTCCAACTGTGTCAAAAATATCTACAAACAAGAAGGTAAAGAATACAGTAAAGAACTTAAAGGTTAAAACACTGGAAAAATCAAACTTCCAGAAAAGAGGAGCCTGGGGCAAGGAAACGGGAGAAAATCCTTCGGGAACAGTTGTTACACCAAAGGGAATACCAATCAGGGTTGTTGCCACGATTCCAATCAAGATTGAACCAGGCACCTTCAAGGAGAACAAGATGATGGTGATAATCAAACCGATAACAGCCACCATAGGAGCTCCACCCTTCAAAGGTACAAATCCAATGATTGTTCCCAAGTCGCTAGCTACAAGACCTGCATTAGCCAAACCAATCAAGGCAATAAACAATCCAATTCCAACAGCTACAGCCTTCTTCAAGTTAGCGGGAATAGCCTTGATAATGGCCTCACGAACATTGAAGAAAGAAAGGATGATAAACAAAAATCCTTCCAAAAATACAGCAGTCAGTGCAACCTGCCAACTATATCCCATACCAAAAACTACTGTGTAGGTAAAGAAAGCATTCAATCCCATTCCAGGAGCCAATGCTACAGGTAAGTTAGCAGCAAAAGCCATTACCAAGGTTGCAATTGCGGCAGAAAGTGCTGTAGCAGTAAAGACACCACCAGCACTCATTCCTGTTTCACCCAACATACCTGGGTTTACAGCCAAAATATAGGCCATTGTCAAAAAGGTAGTAATTCCTGCAACCACCTCAGTACGAACTGTTGTCCCCCTTTCTCGGAGTTTAAACAGCTTATCCATTTTCTTGATTCCTCCTCAAGATCCACTAAAATATATCAATATCATACTAGAAACGTCAAAAAATGAAAAGACCTGCGAAATTTTCAAGAGTTTAGCAAAGAAGAATTATCTATTAATTCCAGGAATTCGATCCATGGCCCCTTTGTAGTAGTCCCCGATCCCCTGTTCTTGAATGATTTTATCAACAATTTTTTGTCGTACCGCTTCCGCATATTCTTTTACTGCCTGCTGGTTAACGACACCATCCTTATCACACACGTTATAATCAGAAGGATATACTGGTTCAAGTATATACAAATGAACCGTTGGACGACAGCGACGTTTCTTAAAAACTGTAGCCATGGGAATAATTGGCACATTCAAAGACGCTGAAAGCAAAAAGGCACCAGAATGAAATTTCTTTGGGCTATTATTATAAAGATAACACTCCCCTTCTGGGTAAAAGTGAATCTTTTTATTTCTTCTAAAGGCCTCACCACAGGCTTCCTTCATAAAATTCATATGAATGTCACGCCGAGGAACAGGAACTCCACCTAAAAGCCGAGTTAATGTCCCAACAAAGGGAGCCCGCACTGTAGCTTCCAACAACGTTTGAAAAGGTTTATCTGGAAAAAACGATGCAGCCACCAGAACAGGATCCAGCAACACAGTATGATTTGATACAGTTATGCCTTCTTTCACCGCCTTCAAATTTTTCCGTCCGTGAATTCTACTTCGATACAAGGCCCACACCAAAATATATGCGGGAATTATAAGAGAGTAAAAAGACAAAAAGGCCGCCAGCCTAAACCAGCGGCTATTTACAATGAGTTTATCTCCAGGCTTATATGCCATTAATGAACAACCCTCCCCTTCCAAACATAACCTTTACCAGTTATGGTTCGTACATAAGAAAGCGTTGCCATATATACCAAGTTCCCAAAAAGAATTGGATACAAAAATGGAGTAGAAAAAGGCAGATGCTGAGATCCTGATACCAAGGACCATACAACAAACATTACGAGAACATTGATGCCCAACAGCACAGTAGTAGTAGTTATCCATCCCCCTGCTGTAATATTGGAAATCAAAGCACCAATAAATAATGGGAAGGGCAATAATAAGAAGAGAGCCACACCAATAATAGCAGTCAGAATGACAGCAGAATTATTAGACAAGAAGGAAAAAATATTCTTTGTAATTCCGTTTACACTCTCAGTATAGCCAGTATACATTCGACACAAGGCTGCACGCTTACAGTCAGTAAAGATTGTTTTATAACCATGTTTCTTGATAAGACGTGCAAGAAAAACATCCTCACTAATCAAGGTTTTCATAGCTTCATATCCACCTACCGATTCAAATACCTTCTTTTTTATCATGATATACTGACCGATAGCCACCGAAGTGAAGGGAAAAGGAGTCACACGATTCAAGAACAGGGGCAAAACAAAACCTGTAAGCATAAAAATCAATGGAATAGTTATTCGCTCTCCAAAACTCATCATCTTTTCTTTGATATACCCAGAAAGCATATCTGCTTTATGAACCTTCATATTGGTCATAGCAAAGGCGATGGAGTCCTTCTTGTGAATCGTATCTGCATCAGTAAATAAAAGATATTCCCCCCTCGTCTCTTTTATCAACTGATTCATAGCAAAAATCTTTCCCGTCCATCCTTCTTCCAAAGGTTTTCCTGTAAAAACTCTTAGTCTATCAGGAAATTCTTTAGAAAGAGACAGAAGGATTTCACCTGTTTTATCTTCTGAATTGTCATTGAGTACCAGAACCTCGTAATTCTTGTAACTTTGATCCATGAGGGAACGGATACAATTCTCTATGTTTTTTTCCTCATTTCTCGCAGGTACACAGACAGATACCTTTTCTCCGTCAAAGTAACGAGGCTTCTTTGAATAAACCCACAGCCAAAAGGCATTGGTAAGCGCAAAAACAAGAAAATAAATACTGACTATGGCAACAATCCAAGCATAATACTCAATGACAACACTTTGCATGACAATCCTACTGTATCCTATCCTTACAAATCTTTCAATAAAGATTGCACATATTTATTACCAGGATACACTTCCAGTGCCTTGAGAAGCCAAGTGCGAGCTTCATCAATTTCCTCTCGTTGCAGATAACCATATCCGATTGCACTAATCAAATTAAACATATCATCCTTTTCTAGTCGAACAGAAGAATTTTCAAGGATTTCTTGCATTTCCCGAATTCCTTTTTTATGGTTATGAAATGGAGAAGGAGCATAAATATGCTGTGCAGTCTGCAGATACATAGCTGCACCATAGTTTTCATCGAGCTTTAAAACCTTCTTTGCTAAACCAGCAATCTTTGTTCCGTGGGATAGAGCGTATGAAACGGGCTTTACCGAACAATTCTGAGAAATATTTTCTCCCCGCATCAGGTGGGCAGTAGCACTTTCTCGAATATCTAATGCTTCCTCGGCGAATTTATCTCCAGCATCGTATCGTGCTCCAGCAGCATCTTTATTTTCCTCATAGGAATAGGCTCTTCCCATAATGTATTCACAACGAGAAAGTGCCACTAATAAAGTATCCTCGCTAAACTTTTCCTTTGCAGCAGCCACTGCACTATCGTAAAGCGGGAGCAATCCATCTGCAGCATGCTCATTATTATACATGGCATCCCGTAACACAATGTACTCATCCCACAAAACATCATGAGTATTCACTTCTGCAAACAAACTCGTTGTAGCCACAATCATCACTAAAAATATCTTCAAAAACTTACACATACTCATATAACCTAAGAATAAAGAATTCGGTTACATTATGCAAGTATAATTTTTTTCATTTTTTTAAAAACCTAGTTGACACATTTTTTATTACATGATATATTAAACACACATCGCGGATGTCATATAACGGCTATTATCTCAGCCTTCCAAGCTGATGACGTGGGTTCGACTCCCATCATCCGCTAAAAACTCTCACGAAAGTGAGAGTTTTTTTTTATTTTCAATTGACTATTCTCCAAATAAAAAAAGAGCAGATATTTTAACCTGCTCTCTTTCCAGACATTAAAAGTTGTTTATACTACATCTTTTTCTCTTAAAATAGTCGCAATTCGATACAATCCCCATAACGTAAAAGACTTGTCTACCTCTTGAAAAATATCAGTCAAGGGCTTTAAGACACTATTTAGCCCCCCCGTAGCCACAACTTTTATCTGTGCTTCAGAAATCCCTGTTTCAGCAGCAATATCATTTTTCATTTGTTGAACTAAACCTTCTACAAGACTTTTATATCCCAACACAATTCCGGCTTGAATTGAATGAATGGTATTTTTTCCCAAACTAGAAGGAGGAGCTTCCAAGGGAATAGAGGGAAGTTGGGCCGTATCTTCAAAGAGAGAGTTTCTAGCAGTTCCCAAGCCAGGGGTAATGGCAATACCAAGTAAATCTCCATTTGCCCCAACCGCAGTAAAGGTCAAGGCTGTACCAAAATCAACTACAATACAAGCTGTCTTGTACCGACAAAAAGCTTCCACAGCATTACACAAAAGATCACTACCTACTTCATGAATGGCACTTTCAGGAACTTTTACTGGTAGAAGAGGAAAAATAGAAGGATTAATAACTACAGGTTTTCGTCCAGTCTTATGTTCAATCAACCCCACAAAGGCTCCAATCAATACGGGAACCACAGAACTAATTACACAAAAATCAATTCCCTTTAACTCTATCCCATCATCACGCAAAAGTGAAGTGAGCATACTTCCATATTCATCACCAGTTCTTCTTGTATCAGTGAAGAGCCTCCAAGTGGATAAAATTACACCATCCTTAAACAAAGCCACTACAATATTTGTATTTCCAATGTCTATAGTTAAAAGCAATTGAATTTTTCCTCCAATGGAGCTATTATACCGATATGGAAAAACTCATACAACCTCGCATCCTCAAAGGATTTAGAGATTTTTTGCCAGAAGCAGAAATCACCCGTTCTAGTTTGATTGAAAAACTTACTGCTACTTTTCGTAATTTCGGCTATGTCCCCATAGACACACCTGTTATGGAGTATTCTGAAATCCTTCTCCGCAAGAGTAATGGAGAGACTGAAAAACAGGTATTCCGATTCCAAGACAATGGTGGACGAGATGTAGCATTACGCTTTGACTTAACCGTCCCCTTTGCTCGTTTTACAGCCGAACATAAAGATGAATTATACTTTCCCTTCAAAAGATATCATATTGCAAAGGTTTGGCGTGGAGAAAAACCCCAAGCAGGACGTTATCGAGAGTTTGTTCAATGTGACTTTGACTGCGTTGGTTCTGATAGTGCTGCCAGTGACTTTGAGATTCTCTCTTTGATGAAAGCAGCTCTTTCTGCCATTGGTGTTGATGATGTTACCATCCACCTCAGTCACCGTGGAATTTTTAATCAGTTTCTGGAAAAAAGAAACCTCCAAGCAAAAAGTGAGGATATTCTCAGAGTTGTAGACAAATTGGTAAAGATTGGACAGGAAGAAGTATTAAGCCAGCTACAAGAAATTACTGGTTCTGCAGAAAAGGCCCAAGACATCATCCACTACATCACAAAAAAGGAAAGCTTTGAAGCCACCTTGGATCAGATGGAAAATCTTGCAGGAGGCCCTTCCACTCATTCCCAGCGCCTGAGAGAAATCAGAGCTATGATGGAAGCTACAGGAATTGCAGACAGTTTTGTACTTGACCCCTCTATCACCCGTGGACTGGATTATTACACTGGTGTTGTCTACGAAACCTTCCTGAACCAGCTGCCAACTATCGGCTCCGTTTGTTCCGGTGGTCGCTACGACAACTTGGCAGGTCTTTACATGAAGGACAAGGTGCCAGGAGTAGGCTCCTCCATCGGACTGGATCGCTTGATTGCAGGATTGGAACAGCTGGGTAAATTGGAGCACAAAAAAAGCCACCTTACTGTAGAAATTTTTTGTTTGGACGAAAAACTTTCCATCACCTATCAAGCGGTGGCAAATAAATTGCGTGCTGCAGGTATTTCTTGTGAAGTATTCCCTGACGCAAAAAAAATTACAGCCCAATACACCATGGCAGAAAAAAAAGGTATCCCTTTTGGAATCCTCATCAAAGAAGAGGACGTTGCAAAGGAACTTTTAACCCTAAAGAACCTCAAAACGAGGGAACAATTTGATTCTATTTCTTTAGAACAGGCCATTGCAATTTTAAGTAACTAACCCTCCCAATAATACCTCCTATACCTACCTAAAATACTATCTAATCAAAGAGTAAGGTATAGGAGATTCTTTATAGTATTTACCGATTCTACAGAATAGCTCTTATGAAAATTCCCCTGCCATGGGTACTCTACCCTACATCCCAAACAGACTGTCTATCATCATACATTTTAAATGTGTCCATAGTTCTAACCCACTAGGCCTCTCAAAAGCTACAAAAAAAAGACCCCTGCATTGCAAGGGTCTTTTCTGCCTCTTTAGGCTAAAAATGATTACCAGTTATCAATCATATCGTCTTCGTTGCGGTTTTCCATATCATACAAATCGGTAACAGCACGAAGGTCATCAAAGTACAGATAGTAAGAACCACGAGCCAACAAAGGATCGCAATCTACACGGAAACCAATAATCCGCAATCCAGGACGCTCACCATAATAAGCACTCTGCTGAACAATACCACGCTCTCCATCTGGAGAAGGTGGAACTGCTGCAGTCATTTTCTTCCAACCAGAGAATGCTAATGTTCCCATATAAATCTCAAAGTTGTTTCCAAAATAATCCTGAACTAACAAGTACAACTCATGTCCCTGATTACGGCCTGTTACCCATACGGAAACAGTCTTGGTGATTCCTTCAACAGGAATTGGACGAGCAGCGGTAACATAGAAACTGTTAATACCACGGCGGAAGAATTCAACCTTCACACCAAGAACACGCTCATCAGACACACCTTCATTTTCAGCCAAGGGCTCCTTAGAAGCTGGACTTCCATCGAACAAACGAGAAGTTACAACACCATTGTCAGAAGAAATACGTGCATTCCAAGAACCTTCACGCTCGAACAAATCAACAGAAATTTCTCTCAAAGCCTGCTTTGCAGAATCAGCTCCAATAATTGTTGGATCGGGATCTGTCAAGCTGGTAGTTCCATTCTGAGCAAAAGCCATTCCAAAGGTGGCAACCACCATCAATACTGCGATTACTCTTTTCATTTTTCTCCACCCCCCTGATTTCCACTCTGAACAGCAGTTCCTGTTCCAGAGGCACGTGCACTGCTAGTCCCCTCGTCAGAACCAAAGTCAGCATTACGCAACTCATATCCATCGTAAATGTTTTCAAGG
>JAZQSR010000134.1:0-7248 GCA_045630225.1 Treponema sp.
ATCATGGGAGCGATTATCGAATGTAGAGGAAATGCGAATTGTGGGTGAAATATCCCCAATGGGGTATTTCACGAAATTTTGAAAAATCTCATAGAATCCCTCTCTTTTTGAGGGCACTTAACCAAAATAATTATGTCGAAAAAAACTATTTTGTGAGGGAAAAATATGCTTATTCTAAAAAAAGAAAAATTTGTGATGGGTATTGATGTCAACCCCAAGTTCGAACTTGGTGATGTCTGTCTTACGGAGGGGGTGGTGCATCACATGTGTCATTCTATAATGGAATTACGGGATATACAAAATGCTATAGGTAAATATGCTGTATGCGATTGGGGCGATTGCAGCCACAAAGAATGGATGGATAATGATTTACGGATGAAGACTGGTCGTGCGGTCATGGGGCGTTACCAGTATTGGTGGGGAATGCTATATATCGTGACTGAAGGCAATCGGAGTAGAACTTGTATTGGTCTTTCCTGCGAGTGTTAATTTGCAGGAAATGTAAATTGTAGGTGAAATATCCCAAACGGGGTATTTCACGAAATTTTGAAAAATCTCATAGAATCCCTCTCTTTTTGAGGGCACTTAACCAAAATAGTTATGTCGAAAAAAACTATTTTGTGAGGTGTAATCTATGAGTATTAATACGAATGAGTACAAAATTGAAACTATCAGCAAAACAACTGCCAGCACTTTTTTGGCAGCTCACCACTATCTGTCGAAAGCGGGGTATTCTTTCCGAAGCGGTAACAACTATGGCTTGTATAAGGGTGAAAAGCTCATTGGGGTTGCAGTTTTTCATGGGCCATCTGTACCAGAAACCGTGCAAAGCTGCTTCGGCTTGACACGCACAGAACAGCAGAACATTTGGGAACTAGGGCGGCTGGCTGTAGACGATGAAAGCAAGGTGAAAAACTTGACTTCATGGTTTTTGTCAAGATGTATCAAACAGCTTCGCAAGGACAAGGATGTGCGAGCAATTCTTACATATGCCGACACAGACTACCATAAGGGCTTTATCTACCAAGCATTAAATTTCAAGTATTATGGGCTGACTGCACCCAAAAAGGATTTTTGGGTGGAGCAAGCAGACGGGAGCTTCAAAAAGCAGAGCCGAGGCAAGACTATCGGTGTCAAGGGCGAGTGGAGACCCCGCAGCCGAAAGCACAGGTATGTGTTGGTATATGATAAGTCATTAAAAGTGAGGTGGTGTGAAGAGCCATATCCCAAAAGCTAATCTCCATAGCGGGTGCCGTGATCCGGCACCCGCTAATCGTTGATAGGGTTAACTACGCTGCACTAAGTAGCTTCGGAGTTTCAGCCGAACATCGATGGAGCAGTCTTTGTAAATCACGATTTTTTCAATCAGTTCCTGGCACACATTTTGCCGCTCCTGGGCGGTCATGTTGGGCCATTGTTCCTTCAGATTGCGAATGATGTTCTTCGCTTTCTCCACCTTTTTGGTGATTGTGGCTTTCTGCTGTTCGTCACGCAACTGTCGCTCCAGTTCTTTGATTCTGGCTTTGGTTTCCAGAATCTTGTCCTTCAGAACATCGTCCTCGTCTTCATCGTCGAAGTCATATAGACGGCCCAACTTCATTTTCTCAGCTTTTAACTCCCGCATTATTGCTTCCAAGGGATTGAAGTGGGGCTTGCTGCTGGAAGGTTGCTGACTTGCCAGATAGGACATTTGGAACAGAGTTTCGACTACTGCTTCCTCAACATCGGAAGCCCAAAACCGTTCCTGGTCACAGCTTTCATCCTTGACCAGATAGGGCTTACTTTCCTTGGTGGACTTCTGTGTGGAATAGCACACGATTTTGCAATCGCCTTGCTTATTCCATTTCTGGTATCGCATCCTGGAGCCACATTCGCCACACTGGAGCAAGCCAGAGAGCAGATGCTCGGAATCGGTTCGATGAACACTTCTGGTTGCAATCTCGTCCTGGGCTTCTTCCCACTTGTCCAAGGAGATGATGGCATCGTGTAAGCCCTGGTATTCCTTGCTCTTGTACTCGATGCAGCCCGTCAGCGACTTTCTACGCAGGATGTTCATGACAATTTTCTCGCCCTTAAAGCCCAGTCTGGTGGCTATCTTCTGCGGACTCATTTTCTCGTCGATGTAGAGCCTGAAGATTTCCCGAATCTTCTCCGCTTGTTCTGGAATGACTTCCAGAATACCCGTGGTCTTGTTGTAATTATACCCGTAGGGTATATTTCCACCACCAGGCCACTTGCCAGCTTCGACACGGGAAATCATGCCGTCCTTCAGCTTCTTCACAATCTGGTCACGGTCGAACTCTGCCAGGGAAGCAAACAGCATTAACAAAAACTTGCCCTGGGGGTTGTTTCGTTCAATTCTGCAATAGTTCTCAGCCACGGAAATGAAATTGATGTCATCCCGATTGTTGTTGATAGTGCTGCCCTTGCTGTCTTTCTTGCTGACAATGTAATCCTGAATAAATTGCAGAGTACCCAGCAGAGTACGTCCTAAGCGGTCAATTCTGGCAACAGCGAATGTCTCGATCCGGACATTCGATTTGCCAGAATTGTATTTCTTGATATTGTCCATGATTGCGGCCAGGGCTGGTCTGTCGGTCATTTTTGTACCCGTATAGCCATCATCAATGAACAGAACTAGGTTGGTCCACCCGCTAAGCTGGGCATACCGCATGATTTCCTTTTCTTGGATATCCAGACCATAGCCTAGTTCGGCCTGGCGGTCGGTGGATACTCGCAGATAACCCACATTGACCAGAAAATTGCCGTTCTCGTCTTCTTCCACCCGTTCATCGATGACAATCTTCATGTAAGGGGCCAGATTCAGTATGTTTTTCAGTTTATAGGTTTTTTTTGTAGCTGTCATATGATGCACCTCTTTCTATGTAGCTATAATAGCACGACTCTTCTACTAAAACAAGGGGGTAATTAAAAATGATTGTATTAGGTAGAAATTACCAGCAGCACATGGAGGCTCAGGCATTTGCCTGAGCCTTTTGTTATTCCTCGACCTGGTAGGTTCGCTCTACCACATTGTCCACGATTGTTCTGACTACGGGACTGTTAATCACAATATCTTTCAGCTTATCTTCGGGAATTAACTCGTCACCCAAATACACTCTAACCTTAAACTTCATGCAATACTCCCTTCAAATCCATTCATTCCCTTTTCTTCAAAAATTTATTCTGAATTTACGATAGCTCAAGGGGTACTTTTTTAGAGGGAGAATTGGAAAGAAGTAAAAAAATTTTTTTGACTGGTATTCCCGCTAAAAATGGGAAAAGAAAAAAGACAATAAATGTGAAGACATCGGAGCCGCTTTTGCGGATCCGGTGAAAAGAGTAGTCTATGCTGATATTAGCAGAGGTAAAAAAACTCATTGTTAATATACGGGAAGCTTATAGTCTTCCTCACCATCATTACTTAGGAGGTACTCACCCATGAAGAGTATACAGACCACCCTAGCCAAATGGTTCCATCAAAATGGCTATGAACCCATTGAACCTTTGGATTTCTACAGAGCCATCTTTCCATCGGGAGAGTTGGCTACCTACACAGACAAGCCCCGAGCATTGGAACATAACACAGAATGGAGGTACAATGCCATTCTCTTAGAGAACACCCATGAAAGGAAGCCCACCACAAGAATCAATCGTCTCACAGGCAAAAAAGAACGCACAGAAAAGGAAATCTGGAAAAATCATATCGTTCTGGATGACCTTTCACAGATAGAGAAAGCAGTCTCACAGTTTGGCTCTACCAGGAGTGACTTTTTCATTGCTCCCATTTCTTACTTAGGCCGCAGACGAACAAAGGAGCGGGAGCGCTGGATGTATGCCTGTATCGTGGAGGTTGACCACCCCAGGACTGACATCATTGACGGCCACCGCAGACAGACAGGTGTGGAGCATCTAGTCCAGGAGTGGACAGAGCCCACCACAGGCTATCCCATGCCCTCGGCCTGTGTCTGCTCTGGCTCTGGTCTGCACTTGATATATCTGCTGGACAGACCATACCAGGTGTGGGAGAAAGACCAGAAATGGCGATGGGACAACTTTCGGGAAAAGTTGACCATGCGTATCTGGAGCGAGGCGGTCACAAAGGAACCTGTCCAGATAGAAAACCATTGCCAGTCCTTCCGAGTGGTGGGAACCCGTACAAAGAAAGACCAGCTTGTGGAGGCCTTTTGGCTATCCCGCAAGCGGTACACCCTGGACGAGCTCTTCAGCATCATCCCGTACGATGACCCAAAGCAGCAAGAGGGGGAAGACCTGGCCGCATACTGTAATAGGTTCTTTGATGGTCACTTCCCACCCAATGAGCTGCTGCGAACCGAGAAACAGCCCATGCCCAAGCTGCACCAGGCCGACAGGCCACTTTCTCCCAAGCTTCAAGAAGCCAAGGAGAAATGGCCCGAATGGTTCCAGGCCCGTATTGTTGAGAAGCAGCCACCAAAGCAGCCAGGTCAATGGACTTGCAATCGGGGCCTATACGACTGGTTCCTACGGGAGGCGAAGAAAAACCCCTATGTGGGGTCTCGGTATCACCGCATCCATGCTCTGGCTGAATTTGCGGTCAAGTGCGGTATCAGCTATGACGAACTGAAGCGGGATGCTTATGAGCTATACTGCCAGTTCCGAGAGGTGGATATGAGCCAGCCTTTTACGTATGCTGAGTATGTCCAGGCCAGGGACGAGTACTTCAGCACCGAAGCCCATAAAAGCACCCGTGAGTGGATAGAAACCAATACGGGGGTGGAGATGAACCCACCCGCCAAGAGGAACGGTAGAACCAAGAAAGACCACCTACATAGAGTCAACCAGCAGAGGAAACAGCACCACCAGATGGGGGAGCCATATGGAGGTGGGCG
This sequence comes from Treponema sp., assembly GCA_045630225.1. Taxonomy (GTDB): domain Bacteria; phylum Spirochaetota; class Spirochaetia; order Treponematales; family Treponemataceae; genus Treponema_F. The sequence continues at coordinate 4,872 of JAZQSR010000134.1, forward strand.
GCCCACTAAACAGATGATTGTCCAACAATGGAGAGCGGAGAACCCACAGGGTAAGAAAGTGGAATGTATTAGGGAAACAGGACTGACTAAACCCACCGTTTACAAATGGTGGGATGTGGCAAATTAAATCATCTACACTGAAGATACCCTCCGAAAGGGGGGCCAGGAGTATGAAACAATGAAGTAAGTAACCCTTATTCCAAATTGCTATTGAACGGTTAAGCGCCATCGATGATCCGGCATCGGTGGCGCTTTTTATCGTTCTCTATCGTCCATGCTCTTTTGGTGACTTCTGCCACGAACCCAGGCGAAGTAGTTTTCCAGTATTCCTCTTTCTTCCAGATAGTGCTTCACTCTGGACAGCTTTTGCTTAAGGTTTTCCACTTCTGCCAGCAAGCCGTGTATGAGGCTGTCCTTTTCCCAGAGTTGGGCTTGCAGCTCCCGCACGGTGGCCTCGGCCTCGTATCGGGCCTGGGCCTTTATAGCGGCCTCGTTGGCCTCTGCTTCGGCTTTGCTCTGGATGGCTCGCTCTGCTTCCAGTCTGGCCGCTTCGGCGGTTTGGGAGGCTTCAGCAGCCTTGCGCTGCTGTTCCTCCACCTCCATCTCCACCAGCATCTGCTTGGCTTCCAGGGTGTCCAGGGACTTCTTGGCCCTCTGGGCAGCTTCCTGGGTGGCTTGCTTCTGCTGCTCGGCGGCTGCAAGCTCCCGCTCCAGGCCACCCCGCTTCTGGTCCAGCAGTTCCAGCTGCCGTCTGGAGCCGCTGGCCACCTCTCGGTCAATGGCTACCCCTCTGCGCTCACAGGCCTGGTAGAAGGTCTCCCGCACCTCGTCGGTAAAGGCTACCAGGGGATTGTGGTATCTGTCTTTCTTGCCCGTTTCGGGGTTGCGGCCATCGAAGCCCATGGCCTCCAGGGCCTTGCTCTGGTTAGGCATAAAGTGGCCGAACTTGTCTCTGGCACCCAAAGTGAACCTAAAGTGGATATGGTCTGATGCCTCTTCCCTATGCAAAGAGGCATCCAAGGGGATAAGATTGGCCCCGTATTGCTGGTGGAGGTGCTGCAGCACATCTCCCCAGGCTCCCACCATGACCTGGGTACGGGTCTGCTGGTCAGTCTCAGAGCCGTGCTTGCCCAGCTGGAAGATGGTCTCCATGGGGGCCGTCTTTGGGTCTCGGTAGACCTGGCGCATGGACTTGACCCGTTCTCTGTGACCGCTGGCAATATATCGGCGGTTCCTTGCATCCAGGCCCTCACCGTATAGCTGCCTATATCGGTCAACCTCGTGCTTGCGGGAATCATAGCCGCCCTCGCCGCCCTTGTGGGCGATTGCGGCCCCACCATCCAGATATTGGATGTAGCGGTTAAGGTGGATGCGGTCGGGGTCGATGTGGGGTTGGTGTAGCCTGGATAGCTCCATCGTGTTATGGTTGGCATTGTAGGCCACCCCTTTGCTGTTGGCTCTGCCGTTGTGGACGGAGGCCTTGTCGAGTTTCTTTTTCATAAGATTACCTCTCTTTTTTGCCTATAGAGTAGAAGAAACAACGGAACAAAAAGGAAATCTCCCGCCTTTCTGTGGGAGAATATCGCTTTTTGTACCTAGTACCAGTTGACGGCTACCCATCAACTACCTAGGCTCCTATGCAGAGGGCAGTCTTCCCAGGGCTTTGCCCTAGCCAGACAGCTGACCCACTCTCTTAGGGGGCTGCAACCCCTGGCGATGCCATACCCTTGCTACCGATTCAAAAAGCATAATCTTGCTGCGGGGATAGCTGCGCTTATGCCTTTTCAAATCGGCTCCTTTGTAATCTCTGCTTACCAGTTGTCAGACACTAGACAAAGCACCGGTTGTGATCCGGTGCTTTGTCGTTTTCTGCGACCATATCCGCAGAGATGCAAATGAAAAAAGCAGACCCCCGAAAGGGTCTGCTCTATTCGACAAATTGGAATTGGCTCAACAGTTAAAACAAATCATTTTCCCTTTTTGCGATACAACTGAACAGCGGAAGAAATTATGAGAATGATTGCTGTTAGATGCTGCATAACTCTTGCAAATGTATTATCACTTGGAAAGATTAGTCCGAAATCAGAAAGAATTAAAAGGAAAAGAAATATGCTCGACAAAACTAATAGAATGTAGAGAGAAACTATTTCCACTTTCTTCTTCATACAATCACCCTCCTTTGTCAAATTGGAATTGTTACTCTGTCAAACGGCGCACACTAAATCCAGTGAATATTCCACTCTTAATTTCAACCTTATCCTCGATTGACCATTGCTCACCTGTCGGAACATAGGAGTGATAATTCTCAATACGTATTACTTTTTTCCCATCGTCCGATGTAACGATAACAGCATTATCAACAAATTCTGTTATTGTT
>JAZQSR010000135.1:0-4564 GCA_045630225.1 Treponema sp.
TTGGCTCACAGAACGACATGGCTACGATCCGACTTTAGACAGCACTCTTACTTAACCCTCATTATCGTCACTGGCCACTCTATCAAGACCAATAACAATATCTGGTGGATCGATATTAAATACCTTTACACCAGAAGCTGCTCTTCCCTGTTTAGCAACAGAATTTGCTGTAACACGAAGAGACTTTCCTTGACTAGTGATACAAACAATTTCATCGGAATCAGCCACATTGATGGCACCGATAATTTCACCAGTCTTTTCTGAAATACCATAAACTCGCTGGCCTCCAGTAGCTCTACCGTGGATTGAGAATTCTTCAAAGGAAACACGCTTTCCAGAACCTTTTTCTGTCAAAATCATCATGTTTTCATTTTCTACAACACGGAGAGCAGCAGCAAGCTCATCACCTTGAGATAGCTTTAAGCCAGTTACACCACGACCAGCACGACCCATAGGACGCACAGAAGTTTCGTTCATTCTCAATGCCTGTCCCTGACGAGAAATCAAAACAAGCTCATCATTGCCAGTAGAAAGCAGGGCTGTTACCAGCTTATCACCTTCATCAAGCTTAATGGCAATAATACCTCTTGTTTTTGCATTGCTGAACTGGCTCGTTTGAACCTTCTTTACAACACCAGCTGCAGTAGCCATAAATACATATTGGTCATCACTAAATTCTTTCAAGCCCACAACAGCTGTAATTTCCTCGTTGGGAGAAACCGTCAACAAGCCCTTGATATGGGCACCACGAGAAGCTCGGCCAGATTCTGGAATCTCGTGAACCTTGAGCCAGTAACCTTTACCCTCGTTAGTAATGAACATAATATAATCATGGGTGGAAGCAATAAAAATCTGATTAATAAAGTCATCTTCTACCAGCTTGGCACTATTGCTACCTTTTCCACCCTTACCCTGAGTCTTATATGCTGTAACAGGAAGTCGTTTGATATAGCCAAGGTTAGAAATAAGAATTACCATCTCCTCTTCCTTAATCAAGTCTTCAATATTAATTTGCTCAACTTCATCTGCTACAATATCAGTACGTCGTTCATCGCCATACTTTTCTGAAAGCTCACGAGTTTCATCTTTAATGAGAGCAAGAATCTTTTCTGGATGAGCCAGCAAGTCCTTAAGGTGAAGAATAAGAGCTTCTATTTCCTCCAATTCCTTCCTTAAATCTTGAATCTCCAAATTTGTAAGACGCTTAAGCTGCATGTCTACAATAGCCTGAGCTTGAACATCATCAAATCCGAATCGTTCCATCAAGGCATTTTTTGCAGACTGGGTATCCCGTGAACCACGAATAATCTGAATTACTTCATCAATATTATCAATGGCTACAATCAAAGCTCGCAAAATGTGAGCTCGTTCTTCAGCCTTACGTAATTCAAATTTTGTTCTTCGTGTTACAACATCCTGGCGATGCTCCACAAAATACTGAATCAAGCTTTTTAGAGTAAGAACCTCTGGACGACCCTTTACCAGAGCAAGATTAATTACACCAAAGGAAGACTGCAATGCTGTCTTGGAAAAAAGCTGATTCAAAACAACCTTTGCAATGGCTCCACGTTTTAAACCAATTACAATTCGTACATCATCACCAGCAGAACCGTCGTTCACAGAATCGATTCCTTCGATAACCTTATCACGAGCAAGTTCACCAATGCGCTTACATAAATCATCAGTACGAACCTGGTAAGGAATCTCTGTAAAGACAATGGTTTCTTTTCCCTTCTTGTCTACTTCAATAGTAAAGCGACCACGAATAAGAACCTTTCCCCTACCCGTCTTGTAAGCCTGGCGAATTCCTTTTTTACCAAAGATAATTCCACCAGTAGGAAAGTCAGGACCTTTTACAATGCCACAAAGATCATCTATGGAAATTTCAGGATCATCGATGTAGGCACAAATTGCAGAACATACTTCCCGCAAATTGTGGGGAGGCATATTTGTTGCCATACCAACAGCAATACCACTGGAACCATTTGTCAAAAGGAAGGGAAATTTTCCAGGAAGAACTGTTGGCTCTTGGCGAGTATCATCAAAGTTGGGAATAAAATCTACAGTGTCTTTCTTTATGTCTGCTACCATTTCTTCTGCAATGGTAGACATCTTGGACTCAGTATATCGGTAGGCAGCAGCGGGACTTCCGTCTATGCCACCAAAGTTTCCCTGCTTGTGGATGGGCATATACCGAATGGAAAAATACTGTCCCAAACGAACCAAGGCATCATAAACAGAAGCATCTCCGTGAGGATGATACCGTCCCAACACATCACCAACAACGGTGGCACATTTACGAGTTTTTCCATTGTAGTGCAAGCCTTCCTCATTCATGGCGTAGAGAATACGCCGGTGAACAGGCTTTAGCCCATCCCGAACATCAGGCAAGGCTCGGCTTACAATTACGGACATGGAGTAGTCAATATAAGACTTCTTCATTTCCGATTCTATGGAAACTGGAATCAGGGTTCCACCTTCTGGTGTCTGTATTTCTTCCATAATCCTTCCTTAACAATAAATTATTTGGACTTATACATCCAAGGTGGCATAAATAGCATTTTCTTCTATAAACTTACGACGTGGTTCAACTTCTTCACCCATTAAGGTGCTAAAGATGTGGTCTGCTTCCACAGCATCAATCAGCTGAACCTTTTTCATCTTGCGATTAGCTGGATCCATGGTAGTTTCTTTCAATTCCTTCCACTCCATTTCACCAAGACCTTTGTATCGCTGAACATCAGCCTTACCTTCAATCCCAGCAAGAACAGCATCTCGCTCTTCATCAGAGAAAACGTAATGCTCTTTTTTTCCATGCTTGATTTTATACAAAGGTGGCATAGCAATATATACATGACCATGTTCAATAAGCTGGGGCATGTAGCGGAAGAAGAAGGTTAACAACAAGGTTGAAATATGGGAACCGTCCACGTCAGCATCAGCCATAATAATAATTTTGTGGTACCGAAGTTTTTCAATATTGAAATCCTTTCCAATACCTGTTCCCAAAGAAGCAATTACTGGTTGCAACTTTTCGTTGTTAATTACCTTATCAATGCGAGTGCGTTCTACGTTCAGCATCTTTCCCCACAAAGGAAGAATAGCCTGAATCTTTGGATTTCGTCCCTGCTTGGCAGAACCACCTGCAGAGTCACCCTCTACAATGTAAACCTCGCATTCTTCGGGATTTTTGGAAGAACAATCTGCCAGCTTTCCAGGAAGGCCAAAGCTATCCATACCAGTCTTACGGCGGGTTGCTTCCTTGGCCTTGCGAGCCGCAATACGAGCAGCTGCTTCTGCCACAGCCTTTTCTAGGATTTGTTCTATTACCCGTGGATTTTGCTCAAAGAACAAAGTTAATTGTTCATTTACCATAGACTGAACAATTCCACGAACTTCTGTGTTTCCCAGCTTTGTCTTTGTTTGTCCTTCAAACTGAGGTTCTGGAACCTTTACAGAAATAACTGCTGTCAAACCAGCACGAACATCTTCACCAGTAAGCTTTTCTTCCTTCTCCATCTTTTTCAGGAGCTTAGCATTATTCTTGAGGAATTCATTCATCACCACTGTGAGGGCTGTCTTAAAGCCTTCTAGGTGAGTACCACCTTCTTTGGTGTTAATGTCGTTTACAAAGGTAAGAATGTTTTCGTTATATCCATCATTGTATTGAAGAGAAACTTCTGTTTGTACATCATCTCTTTCGCCAGAAATAAAAACGGGAGCTTCCGGAATAACCTTCTTTCCCTCATTCAGATAAGTAACAAACTGTTTTATTCCTCCTTCAAACTGAAAGAGAATTTCTTTTGGATTAGTAAGTCGTTCATCACGGAAATAAATTTTGATGCCGCTGTTCAAAAAGGCAAGTTCTCGCAAACGACCGCAGAGCACATCAAAATTGTAGGTAGTGGTTTCTGTAAAAATTGTGGGATCAGCCTTCCATCGAATAGTTGTTCCTCGGCGACTAGAAGTTCCCACTTCTTTTACTGGAGCAACAGTCTCCCCTACCCTAAATTCCATAAAGTGTTTTTTTCCATCTTTTTCTACTGTAGCTTCTAGCCAAGTAGAAAGAGCATTTACACAGGAAACACCAACACCATGGAGACCACCAGAAACCTTGTAAGAACCCTTGTCAAATTTACCACCAGCATGAAGCCGAGTAAGAACAAGTTCCAGGGCACTAATGCCTTCTTCAGGGTGAATATCTACTGGAATACCACGACCGTTGTCTTCTACACGAACAATATCATCTTTTTCCAATACAACGTAGATGGTATCACAGAAACCTGCCATGGCCTCATCAATACAGTTGTCCACAACTTCATACACCAAGTGATGTAATCCATCAGGACCTGTAGATCCGATGTACATACCAGGGCGTTTTCTTACAGCCTCCAATCCCTTTAATACAGTAATATTGGAAGCAGAATAATTCCCACTCATTTCTTTTCCTTAAAAGCAAATATCCATGAAATAATAAAAGATTTCTATAGAGAAGTGTTGTTTTCTATAAATAGCATTATATCTATATTGCAGAAAAAAGTAAAGATAGCTTATAATATCGGCA
>JAZQSR010000136.1:0-2839 GCA_045630225.1 Treponema sp.
CGAAATCCTTGGTACTCAAAACTATGCACGTCTCCGTTTTGGCATCGGAAATGATTTTCCAAAAGGGCATCAAGTAGATTATGTACTAGGCAACTTCACCGAAGAAGATATGAAGACCATGGACGAACGTTTGGAAACTGCTGGACAAATCATAAAGAGTTTCTGTTTGGCAGGCATCAATATCACCATGAACCAATTCAACAAGAAGTGATATGGCCGAAGCTAGAATAGACAAATGGATGTGGGCCGTACGTATTTTCAAAACACGTACCATTGCCTCGGAAGCCTGCAAGAAAGGACGAATCAACATCAATGGAGCACAAGCCAAGCCAGCCCGTATGGTAAAACCAGGTGATGTGGTCAGTGTACGCAAGCCGCCTATCACCTACTCTTTCAAAGTGCTTCAAGCCATAGAAAAACGTGTGGGCGCTAAATTAGTGCCAGAGATGATGGAAAACGTCACTCCTAAGGAACAATACGAATTATTGGAAATGAACCGTATCAGCGGTTTCGTAGATAGAGCCAGAGGTACAGGTCGCCCCACCAAAAAAGACCGACGAAGCTTAGAGGAATTTGTTACTCCAGAATACTTCTGGGATGATGACGACTTTGATTTTGACTTCGACTTTGAGGAGGGAGATTAATAAAAGAGGATGCTTTTCAGCATCCTCTTTATTTATTCTTTATTTACCAAATGATAGAGATCCTCCTTCTCACCTACTACCCAAACAACATCTCCTTCTTCCAATACCATATTGGCCTCAGGACTTACCAAATTAGCATTTTCTTTTTCTACACCAACGACCAAGCATCGATATAAGTTTCGGATACCACTATCCTTTATCGTTGTGTTCAAGAAAGGCGATTGATAATCCACCACAAACTGCTTCATATACATTTCCCGTTTCTCTATTTCATTTTCTTCTGCAGCAGTAGCAACACGCTCTACCTGCTTAGAAAAAGTAGCCAACTGTTCGTCTGTTCCGATTACCTGAATGGTATCACCAGGAAAAAGACGAACATTCGCACCTGGAATATTGATACGATGCATACCACGGATAATGGAAGCTACATGCACTCCATACTTATTTCCCAAATTCAATTCCCGTAAAGTATAGCCTGCCCAAAGAGAATCGGCTGGAATATCGAAATCCGACAAGTGCAAATCACGGGACAAAAGATTCCCTTCGTATTTCGGACGCTTCTGGCCTCTGAATTCGGCATGAGTGTCACGGAAATTAAGGTTCTGCATAAATGTCCGCTCCATAATAATGGAATGTTTCTTCAATTGACGTGAAAGCATCATCAGTACAACCAAGGTAATAGCTATTGCAATAACTAGCATTGTAGAAGCCTCAAACAAACTCTTAATTATGAATAGAATGAAACCTACTGCTATAATCATTCGAAATACAATAGTAGAAACCAACGGAGCACGATTGAAACGGCTGTCTTGCCACAAAGCCTGAAACTCAATGCTATGATTTTTCTTCATTACAATGGCACGAAGGAATGGCGAGATACAAACAACCATAAATGCAGCACCTATCAACTTTGCCCAAAATTCGGGTAATACCATGTAAAAAAACGGCATTACAAATTGGAAAGACAGAAGAATAACCGCAATACAAAGTACGGCATAAATAGCTACAATACGGGCAATATCAACCAATAGTTTCTTCCAATTATTCTCATTATTCACCGTTTGCGAACCAGAAGCATAACGTTCCAACATCCGCATCCATTTCTCAGGCATCTTCTTTTCCACTATATTATAAGCAGGAACCGCCAAACGTATCATATAAGGTGTCAAGAAGGTAGTAATGACTGACACAGCCACCACAATTGGATAAAGGAAACTACTAGTTACATTCAGACTCACCCCCAATGCAGCAATAATAAAAGCAAACTCTCCGATTTGTGTCAAACTGAACCCACACTGCATCGCTACCTTTAACGGCTGGCCAGAAAGGACGACACCAGCCGTACCGAAAATAGTCTGCCCCAAAAGAATTGCAAAAGTTATGGTAATAATCGGTCCCATATACTCTACAATCATTGCAGGATCCACCATCATCCCTACCGATACGAAAAAAATAGCACCGAACAAGTCTTTCACAGGAGCCACTAGCTTCTCGATAGTTTCCGCCTCTACTGTTTCAGCCAAAATAGACCCCATGATAAATGCTCCGAACGCTGGGGAGAAACCGACCTTAGCTGCCAAAACAACCATACCGAAACACATAGCAAGCGAAAGAATCAACATGGTTTCATTACTTACCCATTTCTTTGATCGTTTCAAGAAAATAGGTATCAAGTAGATGCCCACCACAAACCAAAGTATCAAGAAGAACACCAGCTTACCGATACTAAACGCCATTTCTCCGCCCTCGAAATTCTGACTAACAGCCACTGTACTAAGCAATACCATCAATACAATGGCAAGAATATCCTCTATAATCAGAATACTCAGTACCAATCCAGCAAACCGTTGTTGCCGCAACCCCAAATCATCAAAAGCTTTATAGATAATGGTCGTGGAAGACATCGCCAACATCCCCCCTAAATAAAGACAGTCCATCGATTTCCAACCAAATGTCCATCCTACCGTTATTCCTATCATAATCATACAGAAAATGATAGAACAAGCCGCTATGACCGCTGTTCCTCCCACCTTTACCAACTTCTTGAAACTGAACTCTAGTCCCAAAGCAAAAAGCAAGAAGATAACTCCTATTTCCGACCATGTATGAATACTTGCCGTATCGATCACTGAAGGAGTAAGCGAAAAATGAGGACTAGCGAGAAACCCCGCTACAATATAACCTAACACCAAAGG
>JAZQSR010000137.1:0-10595 GCA_045630225.1 Treponema sp.
TATAGTAATACTATTTGTATATGAATAGCGGACAAAGAAAAACCCTAGAACGAGTGTTCAAAGAGCCTGTCAAATCCGATATCCCTTGGAGTGATATTGAAAGCTTGTTCTCTGCTTTGGGGGGCAGAAATATCTGAAGGAGCTGGTTCTCGTATTCGTGTGAAATTGAATGGAGAGCGAGCTGTTTTCCATCGTCCACATCCAGAAAAAGTAACAGATAAAGGAGCTGTAAAGGCTGGCCGTCAATTCCTGACAAATGCGGGGGTAAGTATATGATGAATTATAAGGGATTTATTGGTTGTGTTGAGTATGATGATGAAGCGGGAATTTTTTCTGGGACAGTTATTAATACCCGTAGTGTTATCACGTTTCAAGGCACGTCTGTAGAAGAGTTGCGGAGGGAATTTCATGCGTCTGTGGATGACTATCTTTTGTGGTGTGAAGAAGATGGTGTGGAACCAGAAAAGCCTTATTCTGGCAAGTTTAATCTCAGGCTTACACCTTCTCTCCACCAAAAGGTTGCCATAGCAGCAAAAAAATTAAATATGTCATTGAACAGTTTTGTAGAAAAATCCCTGCAAGATGAGCTTGCTTCCCTAAGCTTGTAGTTATTTCCCTGACCTTGACAAGATATCTCTTTGTTAATAATATAACAATTGTTATATATTGTTTGTTATATTATAGGATGAACCATGGCTCCAAAGGTTAAAATCACAAAGGAAGAGATTGTAGCAGCAGCTATTGAACTGGTACGTCAGCGGGGAGAGGTGGCCTTGAATGCACGGAATATTGCTACTGCCTTGAATTGCTCTACCCAGCCTATTTTTTCCAATTTTTCTTCCATGGAGGAATTGAGGATGGAGGTGATTACTGCTGCTGACCAACTGTGCAATCAGTATATCAAGAAGGAGGTGGAAGGTGGGGCCTATCCTGCCTATAAGGCCACTGGAATGGCGTATATTCGCTTTGCAAAGGAAGAGAGGGAATTATTCAAGCTCCTGTACATGCGGGATCGTTCCCAGGAGGTGGTGCCCAAGGAAAAGGCCCTTGATAATGAGATGGAAGGGATACTTCATGATAACACAGGTCTTGCAGGAGCTACGGCAGAGCTCTTTCATCTTGAAATGTGGGCCTTTGTCCATGGTATTGCCACCATGTTTGCTACAGGCTTTTTGAATCTTGACTGGGATTTGGTAAGTAAAATCTTGACAGATGCCTATCAAGGAATAAAAATACACTTTGAAAGGGAGATCTGAAAATGGATGCCATCAAAATAGAAGGCTTAACAAAAAAATACAAGGATGTGGTGGCAGTAGATAATTTGAACCTTGCCGTAAAACAGGGAGAAATCTTTTCCCTTTTAGGAGTGAATGGAGCAGGGAAAACCACCACCATCAAAATGCTCTCCTGCATCACAAAACCCACCAGTGGCAATGCCTTTTTGATGGGAAAAAGCCTTTCCACAGAAGCTTCTGCCGTAAAGTCCCTCATAGCCCTGTCTCCCCAAGAAACCGCTGTGGCACCAGGACTTACGGTGAAAGAAAATCTTGCCCTTATGGCTGGTGTCCACGGCTGTAGGGGAGCGGAACGAGATGAACGGATGCAGCAACTAATGGCTTTGTTGGGTTTGGAGTCTGTTGGTAAGAAAAAGGCAGGAAAGCTCTCTGGTGGCTGGCAACGACGGCTCAGTATAGCCATGGCCTTAATCAGTGAGCCACAGATTCTCTTTCTAGATGAGCCAACCTTGGGACTAGACGTGCTTGCCCGTAGCGACTTGTGGAATATTATCCGCTGTCTAAAGGAGAAGGTAACCATTGTTCTTACTACCCACTACATGGAAGAAGCAGAAGCCCTTTCTGACAGAATCGCCATTATGAAGGATGGCAGGCTTTTAGTTTGTGATACAGCTGAAAAAATCAAGGAATTGGCGGGAAAAAGTAATTTTGAACAGGCCTTTGTTACCATTGTAAAAGGAGGGTTACAATGAGAATCATGACCTTTGCCAATAGAAATGTAAAAGAGCTTTTACGTGACCCATTGAACTTGGCTTTTGGCCTTGGCTTTCCTTTGGTGCTGATTTTTCTCCTTTCTGCCATTCAGGCCAATATTCCCGCTCCCCTTTTTGAAATACAGCAGCTGGCTCCAGGCATTGCCGTTTTTGGCCTTTCCTTTATCACCTTGTTTTCTGCCACCATTATTTCCCGTGACAGAACAAGCTCCCTATTGCAGCGGCTCTATACCACACCCATGACGCCCACAGACTTCATTCTGGGATATACCCTACCTATTATCCCCCTTGCACTGGCTCAAGGGGTGGTGTCCTACCTTGCAGCCTTGGTGCTGGGCTTGGACTGTACCCTTGGTATTGTCTACGCTCTGGTGGCTATTTTGCCTATTTCCTTGCTGTATATTGCCTTGGGGCTGCTTTGCGGAAGTGTTTTGACTGACAAGCAGGTGGGCGGTGTGTGCGGGGCCTTGCTAACAAATCTTTCTGCTTGGCTTTCTGGAATTTGGTTTGATTTGGAGCTAGTAGGTGGAACCTTTCGAGACATTGCCTATTGCTTGCCCTTTGTTCACGCTGTGGAATTGGAGCGAGCCTTATTGGCAGGTCAATTTAGTCAGATTTTTCCCCACATTTGGTGGGTACTGGCCTATGGTCTTGCTATTCTTGTGGTGGCCATCCTCCTATTCTTGAACCAGATGAAAGGACAGTAAGCGATAGACTTTTGATTGATTTTTAACTGGACATAAAAAAAGCGGGATTCAAAGCTGAATCCCGCTTTTTTTTTATTAACCAACGATAGCCTTCATGGCAGTCATGTAGCCACGGAGCTTCTTTCCTACAATCTCAATGGGGTGGTTACGGATTTCTTCGTTTACCTTTACCAGCTCCTGGTTGGAAACGCTGTTATCCTTGTTAGCCAGACCCTTTCCGATGATGTCGGTGTCTACCTTTGCCATAAAGTCCTTCAACAGAGGACGACAGGCATTGTCAAAGAGGTAGCAGCCGTATTCAGCAGTATCGGAAATAACCTTGTTCATTTCATATAGCTTCTTGCGGCTAATGAGGTTTGCAATAAGAGGAGTTTCGTGGAGGGACTCATAGTAGGCACTTTCAGGCTTGATTCCTGCATCCACCATGGTTTCAAATGCCAGCTCTACACCAGCCTTAACCATAGCCACCATCAAGATACCATTGTCAAAGTATTCCTGCTCTCCAATTTCCACATCTCCAGCAGGAGTCTGCTCAAAGGCAGTCTTTCCTGTGGCCTCACGCCATGCCAACAAGTTCTTGTCGTCATTTGCCCAGTCAATCATCATTACACGGCTGAATTCACCAGCAATAATGTCGTCCATGTGCTTCTGGTACAAGGGAGCCATAATTGCCTTCAGCTCCTTAGAAAGGGCATTGGCCTTGATTTTGGCAGGATTAGACAGGCGATCCATCATTCCAGTGATTCCGCCCCACTTGAGAGCCTCGGTAATGGTTTCCCAGCCGTACTGAATCAGCTTGGAAGCATACCCCTTGTCAATTCCCTTTTCTACCATGCGGTCAAAGCACAAGATACTTCCAGTCTGAAGCATACCGCAGAGAATGGTTTGCTCACCCATGAGGTCGGACTTTACCTCTGCCACAAAGCTTGATTCAAGAACACCTGCACGGCTTCCACCAGTTCCTGCTGCCAATGCCTTTGCAATGGCCCACCCCTTTCCTTCTGGGTCGTTTACAGGGTGAACGGCGATGAGGGTAGGAATACCAAAGCCACGAACATATTCTGTGCGAACTTCGGAACCTGGTCCCTTGGGAGCCATCATTACAACGGTAATGTCAGGGCGAATTTGCATTCCTTCTTCAACAATATTGAATCCATGGCTGTACCACAGAGAAGCTCCCTGCTTCATCAGGGGAACAACATTTTCCAAAACATTGGAGTGCTGCTTGTCTGGGGTAAGGTTTCCCACCAAGTCAGCAGTGGGAATCATTTCCTGGTAGGTTCCCACCTTGAATCCATTTTCCACGGCGTTTTTGTAGCTGGCACGCTTTTCTGCAATGGCCTCTGCACGCAAGGCATAGCTTACATCAAGACCGGAATCCCGCAGGTTCATTCCCTGATGGAGACCCTGGGCACCGCAACCGATGATAACAATCTTCTTGCCTTTCAGGGCATTTGTTCCGTCGGCAAATTCTTCCCGATCCATAAAGCGGCAGTGACCCAACTGAATCAAGGCTTCCCGCCAAGGGATGGAATTAAAATAATTAACCTTTTCCATTATGATTCCTCTAAAAATAAAGTTATGTTTAAGTTTCTTTATTGTAGTGAAAAACAAGGCTTTGGTAAAGGCTCAAATGAAGGGGAAGGGGAGCTTCTACTTTAAACTCGTGGAGCCAAATCGTTTGTCTACGAATTGTTCTAGCTGGGGGAGCAACTCTTCTTTCAATATCAAGTAGGTTTCTTCCATTACGTTAGAAGCGTTGCGCAAGAATAGGTCTGCGGGATGAACCTGCAGCACATCTGCTATCTTGAACATAAGGTCAAAGGAAGGATATTGGCGTCCTGACTCTATACAACCGATAGTTCCTGGCTGACAGTTGCATAGTTCTGCCAGTTTTGCCTGGGAAAATCCTTTAAGGCTACGATAATGCTTAAGATTTGCTATGAAGGTGCTTTGATGAGACATCTTATACTAAGTATAAACAAGGTTTTTTCAGAATAAAATTGTGTGAGAACTAGTGACTTTGCATTGACACTTTGTATAAACAAGTATATGGTAGGAGACAATAGTTTATACAGAGTGGAAGAGGAGGGAAAAGAGCTGAATCGGATTGTGCGATTTGAAAATATGTCTGCTTTTATGGAGAATTTTGATATTAAAGAGGGAGACAGAATTTGTGGAAGGGGTGAAGTTTGGTCAAGAAGTGGGAATTGTTTAAGAAATATTTCATGTTGCCCTACTTCTACAGAATTTATTTTCAAAGCTATCAAAAATGATGAAAGAGGATGGGAACTTGAATGTAGTAGTGAAAGCATATTTGCTTTTTCTGCAGATACGGATTCATTTTTCTTTTTTAGGAATCATTCAAAGTGTCTTGTAATATGTGCTTGCAGGGAAATCAATGGAAAGATGGAGTTCCAAGTGTGCATATTGTTTGATGTTGAGGTAAGGAGAGGATAAACATGGGTTTTTTTGGAGAATATCTGGCTGCAAGAGCCACGATTGGAGCTGCAGATTTGCTGGTAGATGTTGCTGCAGGTGTAATATCAGATGGTATTGAGAAAAAGGACAAGGCTGACACCTTGAAGACTTTAGTATTTGTCGTTAGTTATCGTGCAACTCTTACCCATGAGTTAAAAAAGGAGATTGTCGGGGTAATGAGGACTGTGGATGAGGATATTTCAGTCTTTTCTTGTGAGCCAGAAATTGACGCTATTTACAATGACTTGCAAAAAATGTCGTCAGTTCAGTTTTTTGAGCAGGTACTTTCAACTCGAATTCTAAGGGAAAAGATAGTTAGTTTATACGTGCTGGCTCTTGTTCTCGTGGGAAGCCTTGCAGAAAAGAATTTTTTGTCTCCCCAACAGTTGTATAATCTTTCGTTGATAAAAAAACAATTTTCATTCACTCGTCAGGAACTTGGTTCTTGTTACAGTATGATAGCCAAAATGTCTGGTGAGGATGTTGATGATGTTGCAGAGCAGTTGGAGTTGTTAACTGGAGATGCGGCAATGGATAGGCTGTTGGAACAATATCCTCATCTTGTTGAGGGGGACGGCCCAAAGCAAATTGCTGTGAAAGAGGAACCCAAAGAATCTGTTAGTCAAGAATTGGAAGAAATTGCCAAGATATATTATGAGTCTGTGGAAAGAATGGGTAGTGCGGACTATGCAACACAAGTGATTTTGGCTGATGTGCAGCCCCAGAGAGTCATGAGGGCCGTAAAAAGCTATGCAAAGGATTGTTCGGGTGAAAACATCATCCTCCAGTATGACAGTACGATTGATAGTACAGGAAAGGAGGGATTTCTTCTCACCAACAAGAAATTATACATAAATACAGGTGTCATTTTTGATAAGCCTAGTGCAATTCCTCTGAGGAATATCATGTCCATTTCAGTAGACAAGAAAAACATGAGGATAATTGTAAACAAGTCCAAAATAGAGGCTGCATGGTTAAAGAAAATAGAGCTGATTGAAGAATTAAGCGACTTGCTGCAAAAGATAATACCACTGGCTAAAGAAATTCAGTGATTTTGGAGGTGTAATATGCGTATTGAGGATATGGCAGAGACCATTTCAACTAAAAAGAAATCAACAGCGATTTTGTTGAATCTGGTAGGATGCTTAGGAGCTTTTGGTTTGCATAGGTTCTATGTTGGAAAAATCAAATCAGGGGGTCTGCTACTTCTTGTTTCTTTTCTTTCCGCCGGGTCTGTCGGTGTAATTTGGGGATTATATGATTTATTCACAATGTTGTTTACGGATAAATTCACTGATTGCGATGGACTTCCCTTGCAATGATTTCTAGCAAGGAGAGTAGGTTTCTTCTTTCCGCTGTTCTTTGGTTCTTTCTCTGTTTCCCCTTGCAGGGGCAGGAGCGGGGGCTCCAGTTCCTGAACCATCCCGACTACATTGCCGGGAAGGGGTACGGGGAGAGCCCGGCGGTGGCTCGGCAAGCGGCATTGGGAGAACTGAGTAGATACTTTGTGTCTCAGGTTACCACGGAAACAAGAGAATTCGTTGAAATGAAAGATAGTGAAAGTTCTAGCCGGCTCAGTCAGGAAACCTTTGTTTCCAGCCAGACGAATCTCTTTTCAGTACGGTATGGTGAGCCTTATTATCTAGAAGGACAGAACCTCTGGGAATGTGTGGCCTATATAAATAGGCAGGAGGCATGGGGAGTGTATAAGCAACGTCTAGAGCCCTTAGTTCAGACCTTTGCTCGTTTGTGTCAATCTACTCGGGGAGAGTCCGATCCTCTTTCTTGTCTTCTGTTTTACTCTCGTGCCTTAAGCCTTGCCCAGAAGAACGAACTTTCCTCAAAGCAAGCCTTTGCTACTGCCTTGTATCCTGCAGGTGCCGCTGAATTTGCTCCTTTGCTGGAGGAATTAGGAGCGCTTGAAGCTAAAATTTCTATCCTTGCTAACCAGTGTCCGGTGTATGTTGAGTGTTCGCAAGATTTTAACAACATGATTTTGACAGCTACAACGGAAACTCTTTCACGGCAGGGACTTGTAGTTACCAATGACAAAGCTTGTACAGAGTATATCTGTATAGTGACGGTGACAGAAAACTTTCAGGAACTAAGTGGCGGTAACTTTTACACTCCGCAGGTACAGATTACACTCGCTTGTGGCAACAAAAGTCTTTATGCTCAAAGTTTCTCTATACAACGTACTGGAGCAAGGAATGGTAGTGTGGCAAAACAACGGTGCTATAAGGCTATCGCTGATGAACTGAGGAACAATTTCTTGGAAGAGTGAGAAAAGATCACTATTCGCAATAATTAATCAGGAAAAGAATTTTCCCATGTGAAAAGTTTGGGAAAAGATATATTTTGGAGGAAATCATGATCAAGGTAATGAAAAAGGCTGTATTAGTCGTAACTGCTTCTGCAGGATTGATGATGCTGTGGGGATGTGCTTCCACAGGAGCTGTTGATGGGCAAGATGGAAAACTTGCTTCTACATCGGGTTACAGCATTCTGGGGAAGAAGACTACAGTAGTGGACTGGGATGGGCGTACACTGGGGGCAGAAGCTTCTCCTGTATGGCTGGCCGCTGCAAATCGGGGGGATTTCTCCGCCTTTATTCAGGCTTATAACAAGAAGGAAAATAGCGTGTTTAAGCGTTCTACAGGAATGGGAGCTGATGTGCGGGCTGCAACTATGAGAGCGGATATGGCCTATGCACGGAATGTTGCTCGAGAATTGCAACAGTCTATCAATGTGTTTGCGGCAGAGCAGGCACGGGCAGGAAATATTGGGGACACTACCCGTCAGGCCATAGAGGAAGTGACGAAAACCCAGTCAAATGCGGAGATTACTGGTCACCAGAAGGTTGTAGAGTACTGGCAGCAAGTAATCGAACTAGATCCCCTCACAGAAACAAAAACTTCACGCTACATCGTCTATCAAATCTATGAAATTGACCCCAGCATTTGGGCTCAGACCACGGCAAAGTACGTGAAGGAGGTTTTGAATGGTATTCCTGACGAACTGACTCCTGAGCAGGACTTTGTGAAAGACTTGGTGGGACAGATGATGGATGATGCTCGTTTCCCCACTGTACTAAGCCAACAGGAAGCAGTTCAGAAGGCTGAGGCTGCCAAGAGAATGGCAGATGTACAGGCAGAACTTGCTCCTGCTCAACAGAAGGCTGCTGCAGAACAGGAACTTGCAAAAATCATGCAGGATGGAAAAACCCAGCGTACCCAGATTGTAGCGGATGCTCGGACAGAACAGGTGCAGGCTCAGGCCGATGCCACTAAGACAGCCTATCTTTCCGGAAGTCCGGTATATGCCAGTGCTGCCACAGTGACAGCTGCTGACCAAGAGTGGGCAGATGCAGAGGCCTTAGCAGCATCAATCTTGTTCGGTTAATCTTTTATTTTCAGAACTTAGAGCCCAACACTGAGCTCTAAGTTCTCAACTACGGAGGATATCATGAAAAAAATTTACAGGTCAGGGGTTGCATGTCTTCTGGCTTTTTTGTTTTTAAGTTGCCTTTCTACCCAGAATGAGGTTGAGGCCAGTCAACCTACGAAAATCCAGCAGTTCCAAGAAGAGGGCTTTTTTCAAGATAGTGACTTTGATGATGAATCTTTTGTTTCAAGTACTCATACTGCTAAGGGGGAAGAAAAAAACTCTTCCAAGGCTAGCAAGACTGAGAGCTTGTACAAGGGAAAAGGTTTAGCCATTGCTGTCCTGCCTCCAGAGCTTCGAGGTGGGGAACCGTGGATGAAGCAGTCATTTCAGGACAACCTCACTAGCCTTCTTGCAGGTTATACAGATATGACAGTGTTAGATCGCAAGAACGAAGATTTAATCATTGCTCAGCAAGAACTTTCAGAGACAGGATTGTATTCTGAAGAAAACGCGGTGGAAATTGGCCAGATGACGAATGCTCAATATGTGGTGGTGGGGAGCATCCAAAAACTTTCCGCCAGCTATGAGTGCAATTTTCGAGTAAACGAGACAGCTACCAATGAGATTCTCTCTGCCAGTACTAGTCGCCACTCTCTGGCAGACATGGAGTCTGGTGTGGCCGTGCGTCAGATTGTGCAGGAATTGTTTGGTGGGCTTGGTATTCAGTTGACTGAAGCAGAACAGGCTGCCCTGCAAAAGAAGACCGACGTGGAATCCACCTCCATTACCATGCTGGCAAAGGGTGCTCAGGCCCAGGCAGCCGAAGACTACATTCAGGCAGTGTTGTACTACAACCAAGTGGAAGGGGCTTTCCAGCAGGAGGCCCAGGACAGTACCACCCGGATGCTGTCCGTTACCCAGGAGAACCTCACCGTCCGCCAGCGGCAGCAGTACTACCAGACGCAGCAGGCCAAGTGGAAGAAAATTCTGGAAGATCTGCAGACATATCTGGACGAGAACCTGTGGATTGGAGTGTATCATGATCCCCTCGTTGTGAAAGAAACCGATGTTTCCATGAATAGCATTTCTTATGAAGTTCCTCTTGTGATGAAGGTGTTTCCAAACAGGCAGGCAGTAATCGTTGCCAAGAAGGTGATGGAGGAGTGGTACAAGGTTCAGAGAGAGCCAGATAACAAGGTATGGGCACAAGGGAGGGTGATATCTGACTGGAGATTCGATATAACTGTCGGGCTGTTTGACGCTGATGGTAACCAGCTTAGTGATGACGCCTACGAGCGTCGGCTGTATGACAGTTGCTACTCACGGAATTTACGTGATTTTGTCTTTGAACTTTTTTCTTCTAATCCAGCAGACTATGTGATAAGAAGTCAGAAGAAGTATTTTGATGATGCCAAATATCTCGTAATTAGTAGCTCTAATTATAATAAAACAGGTGTCATGTTTAAAAATATTGAAATTCAAGACATGAGTGAGAATACTGTGTTGCCCACTGCTAGGATCCTTAAAATTGAGGGGACAAATGATCCCTACAGTAGCAAAAAACAAACCTGCAAGCTCACCCTCTACACCATGGATGAGTGGGAGGCCCTCATGGCGGAGCAATAAGGTTTGAATCAGTTATTGGGGTGGGGCAGTTCTTTCCCCAATAGCTTTTCTTATACTACTGTTTTTAACATCCTCCATGTCTGAGGCTACACCCTTACCCAATTCCCCTCCAATGAACCTGTTGCCCCCCCACTTCGTCAACATGGTAAAGTCCTACATGTCATCCAAGGACAAGCCCTTGTAGGTAATCTGGTAACCCAGAAGGTTTTTCTCAAATTCTACTGATTTTTCCCTAAGTTTTTCCAGACTGATTTTCCTGGCCTGTCGTTTTACCTCAATGATGGTAGCAGCCTTTGTTTCCTCATTTAAGGCGATGATGTCAATCTCGTTCTGAGACTTTTTATTCCACCAGCTGCCAAGTCGGAGGCCAAGCGGTCTTAGGAAGA
>JAZQSR010000138.1:0-11164 GCA_045630225.1 Treponema sp.
ACGATCCGACTTGGGGGAGCATTTGCTAAAAGGAAGACGATTTCCCTGTCAAGATAGAGCTACAGCCACAAATTCCCTTGTGGCAGCTGACGGTACTGCTTTTTGCTTTATGGGAGTCAGTGATGGCCACGGTGGAGCTCCTTATTTTCGCAGTCACAAGGGGGCTGAATTCGCCCTGCAGGCGGTACAGGATATTGTATCTCGTCGCATGGACAGGATTAAGGAATTAGTCTCATCAGGTGACTTTGACACCATTCGTTCCCAGCTGGCCTTGGCCATTGTAAAGGACTGGCACAAGCTCATTGATAAGGATTTAGCGGAGCAACCCATAACAAAGGAAGAGCTGGATCATCTGGAAGGAGAAAAGCCTGCTGTTGCCGCCTTGTATCGTCAGGGGCATGAGCTTTACTCCATTTACGGCTGTACCTTGGTGAGCTACTTTGCCACCACGGATTTTTGGTTTGCCATCCAGATTGGAGACGGGGACTTTGCCCTTTCTCTGGATGGTCAGGAATTTGTGCTTCCCATGCCCAAGGATGAGGGCTGCTTTTTGAATCAAACCACCTCTTTGTGTGATGCTGCAGCCACCAAGGAATTTCGCTTTGTGGCTGGCACTCAGATTCCCAAGGTGGTGCTATGTACCTCCGACGGTGTGGCCAATTCTTTTAAAACAGAAGACCAGGTGACAGGATTTTATCGTTCTCTTTTTAACCTCTTTGTGCAGTCGGAATTCCCCCAATGCCAAGAGCTTCGTTGCAAGAATCAAAATCAATGCGATTTACAATGCAAAGATGCCTTGGTAAGAGAGGAAATCTGTCGTTATTTGCCTAAACTTTCAAAGAATGGAAGCGGTGACGACATTGCTCTTGCTGCCATTGTGAATTTTTCTCCTGCTGATCTGAAGGAAATCCAGGCCCTGCAGGACTATCTCCATGGATGCTACATCAAGCACCATCCTGCTGCAGTGGCTGACTCAAAGGAACATCCAGAACAGCTGATGTACAAGTACTTTACCAAGGCAGAGCGGGGAAAGAATGCCAAGGCAAAGTTTGAACTGGCCCTGTACTACTACAACAAGGCTGATAGCCAGATGGCACTGAAAAAGATGAAAAGTGCAGCCACCTCAGGTTATGTAGAGGCCATGGTACAGTTGGCAGACTGGTATCTGGAAGGCTACGGCGGAGAACGTGATCCCAAGAAAGCTCGCAGGCTCTACGAAAAGGCTGCTGCACTTGGTCACAAGGATGCGGAGCAAAAACTGGCTGGGGAATAAGGAGGCAAGCCATGAAACTATTGTTTGTAAACGGTTGCGTAAGAGAAAATTCTCGAACCTTGGAGCTAGCTCGTCATCTTTTAACTTTGCTTTCCGCCGATCTTGCAGGTGCGGGTGATTTTGCTGAGTCTAGTCCGCTAGTGGTAGAAGAATTAGAGCTTGCACAGTTGGCCTTGTCTGGTCACAGCAGAAAAAGCCTTGGGGAGCGGGACAAGCTGTTGCAGAGTAGGGACTTTCACCATGAAATGTTTGACTATGCCCATCAATTTGCCTCCGCTGAGGTGATTGTGGTGGCCGCCCCCTACTGGGACCTGTCCTTTCCTGCCATGGTTAAAACGTATATAGAGAATATTTGTGTTTCTGGCATTACCTTTGACTATGAGGGAGCAGCTCCTGTGGGAATGTGCCAGGCAAAGAAGTTTTACTACGTTACCACTGCTGGTGGCCCTATGTTTTGTGACTACGGCTATAGTTACTGGGAAAGTTTGTGCAAGAATTTTTTCGGCATTACGGAAACCTGTTGTATTAAGGCAGAAGGGCTGGACATGATTGCTCCAGACCAGGTGGTACAAAAGCTACAACAGGTAAAGGATGAGATGAAGGCCGTGCTGTAGGTCCCACTGTTGCTTCTTCCACAAGCATTGTTATAGTCTTGTGGATGCCAAGCCCATTGGTACAGCTGTATATTAAACTAGAACAACAACGTTCTATCTGAATACTTTAAGTGGTTATCTCAAAAATACCTACAGGAATCTCTCAATAAAAATAAATCCGCAAAAATATATATACTTATAGAAAAAATGTGAAAAAAAACTTGAAAGTACCTTACATATTGAATTATAATATTTTCTATTCTTTTCTATGGAGATTTCTTTTGTAAATCCCCTGCTGAAAAGGACATTCTCAATTCCATATAGTTTAAGGAAGAAACATGGATTTATTGGTGATTGTTCCACCTGTTCTCGGTGGTGTTGCCCTGCTGTTCGCTGCCATTTTGGCTGGCCGTGTAGCTCGGCAAGATGCGGGTACAGACCGCATGAAGGAAATTGCAGCCTTTATTCACGAGGGAGCTCAGGCCTTCCTCAAGGCTGAGTACAAGATTCTGCTCTTTTTCGTAGCAGTTTTGTTCGTTCTCATCGGATTTGGAATTAGCTGGATTACAGCTATTGCCTTTTTGGTAGGAGCTGTGTTCTCCACTGTAGCTGGTTACTGTGGAATGAGTGTTGCTACCAAGGCTAACGTCCGAACTGCCGCTGGTGCCATGAAGGGGGGTATGAATAAGGCCCTGTCAGTTGCATTCTCCGGTGGTGCCGTTATGGGAATGAGCGTTGTTGGTTTAGGACTTTTGGGTTCCAGCATTATCTACATGGTTACTGGTGATGCCAACGTTCTTTCCGGCTTTTCCTTGGGAGCATCTTCTATCGCTCTGTTTGCCCGTGTAGGTGGAGGAATCTACACAAAGGCTGCTGACGTTGGAGCTGACTTGGTTGGAAAGGTAGAAGCTGGTATTCCAGAAGACGATCCTCGTAACCCTGCTGTTATTGCCGACAACGTTGGTGACAACGTTGGTGACGTAGCAGGAATGGGTGCAGACCTTTTTGAGTCTTATGTTGGATCCATCGTATCAGCCATTACCCTGGGTGTTGTATTCCATCAGGCTAGCGGAGCTATGTATCCTTTGGTTCTTTCTGCCATCGGTATTCTTGCCTCCATCGTGGGAACATTCTTTGTTCGTGGTGATGAAAAGGCAAGTCCCCACAAGGCCCTCAAGATGGGTAGCTATGTTTCCAGTGCCGTTGTTATTGTAGCCTCATTGCTGCTCAGTAAGTACTGCTTTGGTAGCTTCAATGCTGCTATCTCTATCATCTTCGGATTGATTGTTGGTCTTCTTATTGGTTACATTACCGAGATTTACACTTCTGGTGACTATCGCTTTGTAAAGAAGATTGCCCTCCAGTCAGAAACTGGTCCTGCAACCACCGTTATCAGTGGTATTGCAGTAGGTATGCACTCTACAGCTGTTCCTATCCTGCTGATTGCTATGGGAATCATCGGTGCCTACATGGCTGATGGACTCTATGGTATCGCCTTGGCTGCTGTAGGTATGCTTTCCACCACTGGAATCACTGTTGCAGTAGATGCCTATGGTCCTATTGCCGATAACGCTGGTGGTATTGCTGAGATGTCTGGTCTTCCCCCACAGGTTCGTGGTATTACCGACACCTTGGATGCAGTTGGAAACACTACTGCTGCCATGGGTAAAGGATTTGCCATCGGTTCTGCCGCTCTCACTGCATTGGCCCTGTTCGTGTCCTATGCCGAGGCTGTAGGATTGAATGCTGCTGGTATTAACTTGCTGGACTACAAGGTAATCGTTGGTTTGTTTATCGGTGGTATGTTGCCCTTCCTTTTCTCTGCCATGACTATGGATTCTGTATCTAAGGCTGCTTACAAGATGATTGAAGAAGTGCGTCGTCAGTTCCGTACTATTCCTGGCATCCTTGAGGGAACAGGAAAGCCTGATTATACCTCCTGTGTTGCCATTTCTACCCAGGCCGCTCTCAAAGAGATGATGGTTCCTGGTGTAATGGCAGTACTTTCTCCCTTGGCAATTGGTGTTGTATTGGGAACAGGTGCTCTCGGTGGTCTTTTGGCAGGAAGCTTGGTAACTGGTGTTCTCACCGCCATCTTCATGTCAAACTCCGGTGGTGCTTGGGATAATGCCAAGAAATATATTGAAGGTGGTTTCCACGGTGGAAAGGGTAGTGATGCCCACCGTGCAGCTGTTGTTGGTGACACTGTTGGTGACCCCTTCAAGGATACCTCTGGTCCTTCCATCAACATTCTTATCAAGTTGATGACTGTTGTGGCCTTGGTATTCGCACCTCTGTTCATGCTGATTAACAACGGCATGGGCCTTATCAACTGATAGGAGGAAGATATGAACAACGTATTTGAGAAGGAATTTGACTTTATCTTGGAAAAGACAAAGACTCTTTCCAAACCCATGCGTGTAGTTGTAGCAGGTGCCGATGCAGAGCATTTGTTGCAGGCTGTCTTTGAGGCAGAATCTCAAGGATTTGCAATTCCTGTTCTTGTGGGAGATGAAGCTCGAATTCAGGGTATGTTGAAGGACCTGAACCTTGAAAACCGCAAGTATGAGATCTGTGGTTCAAGCGATGAAGACAACATTGTTCAAGACGCCATTGATGTAATTCGTAATGGTGGCGGTGATGTATTGATGAGAGGAAATACATCTACTCGTGGTTTCTTGATGCCACTCTTGAATAAGAGTAATAAGCTCATTGAAAAAGATGTTTTGACATACGTTTCATTGATGAAGGTTCCACATTACGATCGTCTTCTGGCTCTTTCTGATGCAGCTGTTATTATCAATCCTTCTATCCAACGGCGTAAATTGATTATCCGTAACATGGTAGAATTGTTGAACAAGTTGGGAATCCAGCATCCTAATGTGGCAGTACTTTCCTTGGTAGAAAAACCAAGTTTCCACATGCGGGATACTGTAGAGGCTCAGACTATTGCTCGTGACCACGCAGCTCACCCCATTGCTGATTGTGAGGTAGTAGGACCTATCACTTGGGACTTGGTTGTAAGCAAGGAAGCCGCTCGATTGAAAGGGTATGATAACCCTCTGTGTGGCGAGTTTGATGCAGTTTGTGTTCCTGACGTTATGGCTGGAAACATCTTGGTAAAGGCATTGATGATGTCTGCCCATGTTAACAGCTGTGGTATTGTAGCTGGTGCAACTATTCCTATTGCACTGAACTCACGAAGTAATTCTGTAGAGCAGGCATTCCTTTCTTTGGCAACCTGTGCTGCATTGTTACAGGCAAAAAAATAAGCTTTGAAACAAGCTCCTTGCAATTGTAGGGAGCAAGGTTTTATCAAGGGCTGATTCCCACTATAGTGAATCAGCCCTTTTGTTTTATTAAATGAACAATTGTACTTTTTATTTGGAATAAAAAAAACCGTACTCTCCTGTGGAAAGTACGGCCTATATAGTTTTATCTAAGAACTAGCGCTTGTTGCTGTTTCTCCAGATACCCATCTTTTCGGCATCCTTGATCAACTGCTCACGGAAGTCGGGGTGGGCAACAGAGATAAGAGCTTCTGTGCGCTGCCATGAAGAAAGACCCTTCAAGTTTACCTTTCCGTATTCAGTTACGAACCAGTGGATGTTGGGGCGAGCTGCTGTGATAACAGAACCTGCGTCCAAAGTGGGGCGGATACGAGATCCCAGTGAACCATCCTTCTGCTTGAAGGTAGAGGAACAACAGATGAAGCTCTTTCCTCCCTTAGAAAGATAAGCACCCAAAACGAAGTCAAGCTGTCCACCAGCACCAGAAATCTGCTTGATTCCGGAGCTTTCGGAGTTTACCTGACCAAAGAGGTCGATTTCAACGGTGTTGTTAATGGAGATGAAGTTGTCAATCTGAGCAATAACACGAGCATCGTTGGTGTAGTCTACAGGACGTGGACAGATGTCAGGGTTATTGTTGATATAGTCATACAATTTCTTTGTACCGGCAGCAAAGGCATAAACCTGCTTTCCGTCATCAAGAGACTTGCACTTTCCAGTAATCTTTCCAGCATTAGCAATGTCAACGAAAGCATCAACATACATTTCTGTGTGAACAGACAAATCCTTCAAGTCGGAATCTACGATCATGGAACCAACAGCATTGGGCATTCCACCGATACCGAGCTGGAGACATGCACCATTGGGAATTTCTTCCAGAATCAACTTAGCAACAGCCTTGTCTACGTCTGTCAACTCTCCACCACCACCAATCTGTGATACAGGAGGATTGTCACCTTCAACGATAATATCTACTTCGGAAATGTGAATCTTGTCATCAACACCGCAGGTCTGAGGCATGTTCTTGTTAACTTCAACGATAACAACATCAGCAATTTTTGCTGCATCCAAAAGGTGAGAAACACTCAAACCAAAGTTAAAGTATCCCTTCTCGTCCATTGGAGCAACCTGGAACATACATACATTGATGTTCTTGATGTTTTCGCGGTACCAGCGGGGCAACTCAGAGTAGCGAAGAGCGTTGTAATAGGCAAATCCAGCCTGTCCAGCCTTTCGCTCGATTCCGGAATAGTGCCATGAGTTCCAGCACATGTGAGCACCTGGATTTTCAATCTGGAAAATTGCAGGGTTGAAAGGAAGAACACCACCACGGAACTTTACGTCTTCCAATGTAACCAAGCGTGTAGCCAATGCCTTATCCAGTGCGATAGGTGTGTTTACACAGAAACCATAATCAACCCAGTCACCTGACTTGATAACCTGAACAGCTTCCTCAGCTGTCTTAAGCTTTGCCTTGTAATCTGCTTCAAAGCTCATTTTTTTCCTCCTTATATCCTTTTTTACCTATGAGTAAAAAAGGAAAGTGGGGACCCATAGCTTGTCCCCACGTAATTTATTATTTGTTCTTAAATTGAACGCCCTTTTCCTTGTTCAAGAAAGCGGTCATACCAATTTTCTGATCTTCTGTAGCGAAGCAGTTTCCGAACTCACGAACTTCAACAGCGATACCACCGTCAATGTCCAACTGAAGTCCTTCATTGATAGCCTTCTTGCTGTAGCTTACAGCCAAAGGTGCCTTCTTGCAGATAGTCTGTGCCATAGCAAGGGCTGTTTCCATCAACTGCTCAGGTTCTACAACAGAGTTAACCAGACCAATCTTGAGAGCTTCGTCAGCCTTAACATTGCGGCAGCTGTAAATCAGCTCCTTTGCAATACCAGGGCTTACCAAGCGAGCCAAGCGCTGTGTTCCACCGAAACCAGGAGTAATTCCCAGTCCTACTTCAGGCTGACCAAAGAGAGCCTTTGTAGAAGCGATACGGATGTCACAAGCCATGGACAACTCACATCCTCCACCCAAAGCAAATCCGTTTACGGCAGCAATAACAGGGCAGCGGAACTTCTCAATGCGAGAGAATACAGCATTTCCTACACGAGCGAACTCAGCAGCAGCAGCTACATCCTTGTCCTTCATTT
The DNA here is from genome assembly GCA_045630225.1 of Treponema sp. Classification (GTDB taxonomy): domain Bacteria; phylum Spirochaetota; class Spirochaetia; order Treponematales; family Treponemataceae; genus Treponema_F. Next base: position 7,311 of record JAZQSR010000138.1, read on the forward strand.
CAGCAATGTCAGCACCAGCAACAAAGCTCTTGTCTCCAGCTCCAGTAATGATTACTGTGTAAACATCAGCATTACCTTCCAACTGAACAAATGCATCGTCAAGCTCCTTGAGGGTAGCGGTGTTCAATGCATTCAAAGCTTCAGGGCGGCTAATAGTAACGGTTGCTACGTGATCTTTTACATCAACTAATACACTCATTTCTATCACCTATCTTACTTTGAGTAGTCAAAGAATCCCTTACCACTCTTGCGGCCCAAAAGACCACCACGAACCATCTTGCGCAACAATGTACAGCAGCGGTACTTGTTGTCACCAGTCTCATTGAACAGAACGTCCATGATGAGAACGATGATGTCGTTTCCGATAAGGTCGGACAAAGCCAAAGGTCCCATTGGGTGGTTAGCACCCAACTTCATTGCTGTATCGATATCTTCTGCAGAAGCAATTCCTTCCTGGAGGATGCAAGCAGCTTCGTTGATCATAGGAACCAAGATGCGGTTTACAACGAAACCAGGTCCTTCGTTTACTTCAACAGGAGTCTTGCCCAAGTTCTTGGAAACTTCAACAATCTTGTCCTTAACAGCTACAGGAGTATTTACACCACAGATAACCTCAACCAACTTCATTACGTTAGCAGGATTGAAGAAGTGCATACCGATTACATCGTGCTTGATTCCTCTTGCAATCTCAGTTACAGACAGAGAAGAGGTGTTTGTTGCAAAGATTGTTTCAGCCTTACAAATATCATCCAACTGAGAGAACAATCCCTTCTTTGCATCCATTGTCTCAAGGATAGCTTCAACAACCAAGTCAGCGTCTGCCAAGTCCTTGTACTCACCAGTCTTCAAGTTACCCTTGATCTTTGCAGCTGCATCAGCTTCGATCTTTCCCTTTCCAACCAACTTATCAAGGCTAGCTCCAATCTTATCGATTCCGCCCTGAGCCCATTCAATCTTAACATCACATACAGTTACAGAGTATCCAGCAGCAGCAAATGCGTGAGCAATGCCCTGTCCCATGGTTCCTGCACCAACTACACCAACCTTAGTCATAAAATATACCTCGCTTTGAAACTAAGAAATAATATAAATATTGTATTCAGAAAGATGATTTCCCACAAGTACCATCAGTAAAAGTTTGTGGGAGAATCATCAGGCTATGATGTACTGGTTTATACCAGTTTGAGGATAACAGCAGTTCCCTGACCACCACCGATACACAGAGAAGCCAATCCCAGCTTCTTTCCTGTGCGCTTCATTTCGTGGATCATGGAAACCATGATTCTGTTTCCAGAAATTCCAACAGGGTGTCCAAGAGCGATAGCACTACCGTTTACGTTGGTCTTTGCCATCAATTCAGCTCTATCTACTCCGTGTTCTTCTACCAACTCGTGGATTACACCGAGGGACTGAGCAGCAAATGCTTCGTTCAACTCAACCAATTCCATGTCGGACAACTTCAATCCAGCACTGTTCAAGGCCTTGCGGATAGCAGGAGTGGGGCCGAGACCCATAACACGTGGGTCAACACCACCCTGGCCATAAGCTACAACCTCACAGATAGGAGTAAGGCCATACTTCTTAACAGCATCTTCGCTAGCCAATACCATGAAGGAAGCACCGTCGTTGATACCAGAAGCGTTACCAGCAGTTACAGTTCCGTCCTTAAGGAAGGCGGGCTTCAGCTTGCCGAGCTTTTCTACGTTTGTGTTGCGGTTGGGGAATTCGTCTGTGTCGAATACAATGTCACCCTTCTTGGAAGGAATTACAACAGGAACGATTTCTTCCTTGAACTTACCTGCATCCTGAGCAGCGATTGCCTTAGTCTGTGAACCCATAGCAAACTCATCCTGCTCCTGGCGGCCAATCTTGTACTTTTCTGCGATGTTTTCTGCAGTTACACCCATGTGGATGTTGTACAATGTGTCTACCAATGCATCGTGGAGCATGTGGTCTTCTGCCTTCCATGCACCCATCTTGTTTCCAGAACGAGTGTTGGAGGGAATCAAGTAAGGAGCCTGTGACATAGACTCAACACCACCAGCTACAACGATGTCGTTAAATCCAACCTGAATAGACATAGTTGCTTCCATTACGGTACGCATACCGGAACCGCAGAGCATGTTTGTTGTGTGAGCACAAACAGTGTCGGGGATACCTGCTTCCAAAGCAATGGTACGACCGATGTTCTGTCCAAGTCCACCACCCAAAACGTTACCACAGATAACTTCGTCAACATTCTCGGGCTTAACACCAGAAGAAGCCAAAAGCTCCTTTACAACAGTGGAACCCAATACCTTTGGATGAACTCCAGAAAGAGTTCCCAAGAAATTTCCTACAGCGGTGCGCTTTGCACCTACAACATATACCTTCTTTGCTTCCATAAAAATCAATCTCCTAAAATGCCTGTTGGCTTAGTCCCGCTTCAGGATAATGGCTGTTCCCTGTCCACCACCGATACACAGTGAGGCCAGACCCAGTTTCTTGTCAGAACGAATCATTTCGTGAACCAAGGTAACGATGATTCTGTTTCCGGAAGCTCCAACGGGGTGTCCAAGAGCAATTGCTCCACCGTTTACGTTGGTCTTTGACATGAACTCTTCCTTGTTTACACCGTGCTCTTCTACCAACTCGTGGATTACACCGAGAGACTGAGCAGCAAAGGCTTCGTTCAATTCAACTACTTCAATGTCAGACAGCTTTACGTTTGCATACTTCAATGCATTGCGGATAGCAGGTGTGGGACCGAGACCCATGATGCTGGGGTCAACACCGCCCTGTCCAATTCCAACAATTTCACAGAGGGGCTTAAGGCCATACTTCTTAACTGCATCTTCACTAGCAACCAAAACGAAAGAAGCACCGTCGTTAATACCAGAGGCATTACCAGCAGTTACAGTTCCGTCCTTGATGAATGCGGGCTTGAGTTTTCCCAATTTTTCGGGGTTTGTTCCACGGTTGATGTGTTCGTCTGTGTCGAATACAATGTCGCCCTTCTTTGTGGCGATGGTAATAGGAACGATTTCTCCCTTGAACTTACCTGCATCCTGAGCAGCGATAGCCTTCTGCTGTGAAGCATAGGCAAAGTTGTCCTGCTCTTCGCGGCTGATGTTGTATTTTTTTGCGATGTTTTCTGCTGTTACACCCATGTGGATATCCAAACGAGCATCAGTCAATGCATCGTAAATCATGTGGTCTACAGCCTTCCATGGACCCATCTTGTTTCCTGTACGTGTGTTGGCGGGAACCAAGTAGGGAGCCTGTGACATGGACTCAATACCACCGGCTACAACGATGTCGTTCTGTCCAGCCTGAATGGTCATTACAGCTTCCATTACGGTGCGCATACCAGAACCACAAACCATGTTTGTAGTGTGAGCACAAACGGTGTCAGGGATACCAGCTTCCAAAGAAGCAGTTCTACCAATGCTCTGTCCTACACCAGCACCAAGAACGTTACCACAGATAACTTCGTCTACATTCTCTGGCTTAACTCCAGCGTCGGCCAACAATGCCTTGATAACCTGTGCACCGAATTCTCTTGGCTTTACTGAAGAGAGACCTCCCAGAAATCCACCGATGGCGGTACGCTTAGCACTTACGATGTAAGCCTTTCGTAATTCCATAATATCTTCCTCCTAAAAAATACATTGTAAGTCCCATGGCTGATGTATAATTTTTTATACAGTCCAATGGAAATTTACAGAAAACATATACTTAAATATGCTAGTACTGACTTCCAAATCTGTCAAGAAATAAAATGTAAAAATGGCAAAAAAAATCTAGTTTTTTATAAATATTTTTTTTTTCGTAAAAAAAATGAAAAATATAGGATAATATCAAGTATTTTTTTA
>JAZQSR010000139.1:0-2354 GCA_045630225.1 Treponema sp.
GAAGGGTGAGATGAAGCTGGCTGCTGAGCACGAGTACGGCGTATACGCTAAGACCGTTAAGAACAACCCCGACATCTCCGAAGAGGATAAGAAGTACATCTTCGAGCAGCTGATGGCTAACTTCCAGGGCGAGTGCTCCGAGGTTGGTATGTACCTGTGCATGGCTCGCATCGCACATCGCGAAGGCTATCCCGAAGTCGGTCTGTACTGGGAGAAGGCAGCATGGGAAGAGGCAGAGCACGCAGCAAAGTTCGCTGAGCTGCTGGGCGAGGACCTGGAGCCCAACATGAAGGCTACCACCAAGGACAACCTGGCATGGCGCGTTGACTGCGAGTACGGCGCAACTCAGGGCAAGTTCGATCTGGCTGCCTGCGCTAAGAAGAACGGCCTGGATGCTATCCATGACACCGTCCACGAGATGGCTCGCGACGAGGCTCGACATGGTAGAGCTCTCGAAGGCTTCCTCAAGAGATACTTCTAAGCCAAAAACCGTTGAAAATACCGCATTTTCTACACCACAGGTCTGAGGTTTTCAAAATCGCATCTGTTTTGGTGGGATTTTAGGTGGTATTTCGCAAGCTTAAATCCAGCCGTTTTATAATGCGGTGGGATTGCAAGTGGGATTTATAAAACATAAAGAGAAACGGGGCATGGTTCATGCCCCGTTTTTATTATATTTTCAGATAATCGGGATATTTTTGGTCCACCATATAAACCTTACTCACAGCTTCGATAATTAAGTCAAAATCGCAACCAAGCGGAACTGCATCTATAATTATTTTACAAACATCATCTACAACCGACTCTCTAATTTTATATGTCTCGTTTCCGCAGCGGAACGGATATACGAAATTATCATTTTTATTTTTTCGGAATGCCACAATTGTTTGATTTATGTCACGGACATGCTGAAAATAAACCATGCCATCACCATATTCAAAAAAATATGTTATTGCATCGTATTTTGATGTAAAGAAATCTTTCTCATCTGAAGTTTGATAGCAATCAAAGCCATCTATGAAATATTCTTTCAGCTTTGTTTTCAGAATTGTGTGGCCGTTCTTAGGCATAAGGAACACCCCTTTTTATTTTAGTATACTATAATCGTCGTACTATTTCAATTGATTTATTCCAGCCACGACCTATAGCAGAAAAAGAGTGTGCCAGACAACGGCACACTCCTTTTTAATCTACTGTTTTATTCTTTCGTATGGTCTGTTTTGCTGCTATCACAATATCGGTCAGAATTTTTGTTTCTGTCGGGTCGCAATCTGCGATAATATCCGAAAGCCAGCTATTCAGCAGCGGCTTGGCTGCTGCCACCTCGCGACAAAGCAATTCATCGGCAGAGCAATTCAGAGTATTGAGAATTGAAATGAATACTTCAAAAGATGGAACGGTGCTGCCGCTTTCAATGTGGCTCATGTGCGAGGGGCCAACTCCAATTAGTTCGGACAGCTTTTCTTGTGTCAGACCGTTTTCAATTCGCTTAGCTTTAATCCGCTGACCAATGTCTTTATAGTCGATTGGCATAAGCTCACCCCTCTGTATTTTGTACAACTGTATTGTAAATACAGATTTTGAATGTTAAAATGATATAAAAGTACAGATGTACCAACAATACAGAATGAGGGATTATATGAAGTCTTGCTTTATGTTCGGTCATGCGGATTGCCCCGACACTATGCTTCCCAAAATTGAAGAAGCTATTGTAAAATGTTATTCAAAAGAGGTTACTGCCTTTTATGTTGGTAGCCGAGGACGGTTTGACAGCCTAGCGGCGTCAGCCGTTAAACAGGTAAAGCAGCAACATCCCGATATAAAGCTATATCTGCTTCTTGCCTACCACCCAGGCGAACGGGCAGTAAACTTAACAGATGGCTTCGACGGCTCTTATTATCCCCCTTTGGAGAATGTACCCCGTCCGTATGCCATTGTTCGGGGAAATCAGTATATGGTAGATAATTCTGATTATCTCATTTGCTATGCAAAGCACATCGGCAACACAAGAAATCTACTGGAGTATGCTCAAAAGAGGAAAGGTTGTGGCAGCATTGAAAATGTGGCAGAAGGTGGTTAGTGCTTTAGGGGTTGTTGCTCTTACTATTGGATTAACTTGGTATTTTTCCCAGGAACAAAAGGAATGCTGCCTATGCAGCAGCTTCCGTTTCCATGCTCCGTGCTTGGTCGATTTGGAAACAGGGGAAATGATTGAACTGGATTTATATTTTCCTCACCCATCGAAGGTAGCAGAATTGGCAGACCCTCAGCCAAAAATGGAGACATTTTCGTTTGTTTCCCTTGGGGATGTGAAAGGTACGAAGCTGACCGATAGTAAGACCATAGAACTGAAT
>JAZQSR010000140.1:0-1586 GCA_045630225.1 Treponema sp.
TGCTACAGATTGACTAAAGAATCCCCCTCGTGGTATGATTATCCAAACATATCACGGGAGGGATTTTTTTATGAAAGCCGTAATTTATGCCCGTTACTCCTCCAGCGCACAGAGAGAAGAATCTATCGAGGGCCAGGTCAAGGAGTGTACCGCTTACGCAGAGCGCAACGGCTACACCGTCATTCAGACTTATGCTGACCGTGCTATCTCTGGCACCACGGATAAAAGGCCCGAATTTCAGAAAATGATTAAGGACAGCAAACGCAAGCAGTTCAATGTTGTCATTGTCTGGAAACTTGACCGTTTTGCCCGTGACCGCTATCTCAGCGCAAAATACAAGAACCAGCTGAAGCAGAACGGTGTTCGGGTCATCTCTGCCAACGAAACCATTTCCCAGGGTGCAGACGGTATTCTTCTGGAATCCATGCTGGAGGGCATGGCAGAATGGTACTCCGAAAACCTCAAAGAAAATGTTGTTCGTGGCCTCCATACCAATGCTGAAAAATGTGTCTGGAATGGCGGTGTGCTACCCATTGGCTACACCCTGGATGCAGACAAGCATTTTCAGCTGAACCCCGAAACTGCTCCCTTTGTCCTGGAAGCCTTTAAGATGTACGATGCTGGCCAGACCGTCACCGCTATCATCGACTATCTGACCACCAAAGGCATTACCACCACCAAGGGAACCCCCATCAATTATGGAACCATCCAGCGTATGCTGCAAAATCGTCGCTATATCGGTGAATACTCGTTCAAAGACATTACCATCCCGAATGGTATTCCAGCCCTAATCCCACAAGACCTTTTTGACCGTGTGCAGACCCGCCTTGCCAAGAACCGCAAGGCCCCAGCCCGTGCCAAAGCAGATGAAGCCTATCTGCTCACCACTAAGCTGTTCTGTGGGCATTGCGGTACTGCCATGCATGGCGAAAGTGGCAAGGCCCGTAACGGTTCCATTCACCGTTACTACAAGTGTCACGCAGTCAAAAAGAAACTCAATGACTGCAAGAAGAAAGCCATCAAAAAGGGCTGGATTGAATCCCTGGTTATCTCCGAAACCAGGGCCATGCTGATGGATGATAATGCCATTGACGATATCGTTTCCATGCTGATGAGGCTCCAGGATGAAGAATCCTCTGACCTCCCCATCTACGAAAAGAAACTCCGAGAAACCGATACCGCCATTGATAACATTGTCAATGCCATCATGGCTGGCCTGTCTTCCAAGGCTCTGCAAACCAAACTCACAGAGTTGGAAGCCACCAAAGAGGAACTCCAAACCCTCATAGCCCAAGAAAAGCTGGAGAAGCCTAAAATCTCCGCTGATTTCATGACCTATTGGCTGCACCGCTTCCGTAACCTGGACATGAACAAAGAGAAGCACCGCCAAATGCTGATTGATACATTTGTCAATGCTGTCTTTGTCTACGACAACAAACTACTGCTGACCTTCAACTTCAAGGACGGTACACGCACCATAACCCTGTCTGATGTACAGACCGCTACAGAGGAAAGCGGTTCGGATTTAGAAATGTTTGGGGTACCACGAAATGCAGATATCCTTCCGGATATCTGCATTTTATTTT
>JAZQSR010000141.1:0-7387 GCA_045630225.1 Treponema sp.
AACGACATGGCTACGATCCGACTTCAAAACGTGGTCGCTCACAACCAGAAGTTTTTGCTAATAAGAACAACATTCCCATAGCAGTTACTCAAATGGGAGTACAAACTGCCCTCCCCCTTATTGAATCAGAATCACCACAAAAAATTGCTGTAGGCCAAGTGCTCACTATTACAGGTTCTAATTTTGGTTCGATCCGAGGGGAAAATTCCTTTGTATACTTTACCCCTTCTGGCGGTGTAAATAAAACTGGAGATTTAGAAGATCTAGATAGTAACTACATACGTGCTTTGGAACAAGATTTTGACTATGAGTCCTGGAGCAATACGGAAATACGGGTACGGATTCCAGATGGTGTTGCCACAGGTAGTTTCTTTGTAAAAACTGACAAAGGAATGAGCAATCAGAGAAATCTTACCGTAACAACAACATTAGGAAAGAAAGAGTTTCCAGAAAAACGGATGTACCTTGTTCAGCTGTCAGCAGACATTTCAGATGTTGATATGGGAGCAAATTCCTTGATTACATTACGAATACCTCGACCTCAGCCTTCCTCAAGACAGCGAGGTATAACTATGACAGAATTTAATCCCCAGCCAATTTTTCAAGATTATAACAAGGCGGTTATCCATCAATTAAATTCCAGCCAAATTACACAAGAAAAAACTGGATTCAGTCAGACCTTTGTAATTCCTGTTCATAGTGTAAAAACCAACATTCAAGCAGACAAGGTGCAAAAATTTTCTGACACCAATAGGCTCTTGTACAAGGTTTATACTTCACCAGATTCCTGTATTCCTTCTGGAGATGAAGTCCTCGTGCAACTTGCAAAAACCATTGTGGGTAAGGAGACAAATCCCTACAAACAGGCTCGTCTCATTTACAACTACATGCTGGAAAACTATCAATTGCTGAACCAGTTGCAACCAAAGGATATTTCTTCTGCAAGCCTTGTAACCTCCCTACAAGGTGATGCCTATGACTTTGCTATTATCTTTACCGCTTTGTGTCGAGCAACAGGAATTCCTGCACTTCCCATCAGTGGTATTCTCGTTGACAATGCAAAAAATGGACAGAACCATTGGTGGACTGAGATTTATTTAGAAAATTTTGGTTGGATACCTGTTGATATAGCCTTGGCAGCTGGCCTTGATTTTAATCAACTGGGAGAAATTGAAAATCCCCATGAATTTTATTTTGGGAATTTAGATGTTCATCACATTGCCTTTTCACGGGGCTGGAATGAAATTCATCCCACCATTATCACCAATAAAACTGTATACCGACCAAAAACTTACGGCCTTCAGTCCATTTGGGAAGAAACTACTACAGGTACTATTAACTATAGCTCATTCTGGAGCGATCCAGTTGTCCTAGGTATTTACTAAAAACGGCTAGAAGTAATTCTGGCTACAAAAATATTTTTGGAGGAAAATATGGTCACAGTTTTGTCTTTAGGTGGCTCTATCGTTGCCCCTGATGCTCCCGACACAGTATTTTTGCCAGCCTTTGAAGCAATAGTTCGTCAATGGCTTGCTGAAGATAAGGAGCGAAAGCTTATTCTTGTAATTGGTGGTGGTGGTCCTGCACGTGTTTACCAAAATGCCTATCGAGCAATTCTTGCTGCACGAAAGGATGCTACCTGTCAAGCAGACAATAATCAAGCTGATTGGATTGGAATCACTGCCACAAGACTGAATGCTCAGTTGGTAAAAGCAATTTTCAGTGACCTGTGTCATGATGATGTGGTATACGATCCCACTGCCCCCATTGGATTTACTGGACAGATTCTAGTAGCAGCTGGATGGAAACCAGGTTTTTCCACTGACAATGATGCAGTGGTGCTGGCTCAGCGATTTGGTGCAAAGACTGTGGTAAATCTTTCCAATATTGAAAAGGTTTACACCGATGATCCCAAAACAAATCCCGATGCAAAACCTTTGGATGCAATTAGCTGGGAAGATTTTAGAAAGATGGTGGGAGATGAATGGACTCCTGGAAAGAACACCCCCTTTGATCCCATTGCAAGCAAGGGAGCACAGCAGGAAGGAATTACTGTTATCTGTGCAGGAGGCCGTGACATCGAAAATACTCGGGCCATCCTAGAAGGAAAGCCCTTTAAAGGTACTCAAATCGGCTAAACCCGTTAAAACTTATCTAATATAGTTAAAAGAGTCCAAAGCTTTTGGCCGTAGGATTTGTCTGCGGCCCAAGTTCCCGCCAAACCAAACACGTCTGGAGATTTTCCCCTGGGATTTACGTATTTATAGCGGTTATCAACTAATTCACCTTTCAGTTCTCCTGTAGTGCCATAGGCATGAAGATGCTGAATATGGGCTCGAATGCCAATCTCTTCTGTAGGGAACCATTCCCCTCGTTGTGATTCATCGATAGCACCAAGTCCACAAAAATTATTCATTTCTGGAGTAACAAGTCCACCAAAACGCAAGAAGCCCGTTTCAAGGCACATCTGAACAAAGGCTACATCAGAGTTAATTCCTTCTGTAGCAGCTTCTTTTACATAATAATTGGCAAGACGTGTCACTTGCTCTCGATCTCCCTGGGGATTTCGAGACATAAAAAAATCCACTAATTGAGAGACGGACTTAACACCTGTCGCCCCTACAACTGGACTCACTTTCATACCTGACGAAGCACTAGGATCCTTGGGAGACTTTGTGCTAGTACAGGAAAAAAACAAAAGGCAAACCCCAAGCACGGGTAGCATGGAGAATTTTAACAATTTCATAGTATTAGCATACTTTTTATTTAATTTTTTTTCAATCCTCTCGACAAAAAAAACAAAAACTTTAGATTTAAAGCGAATAATTATTATGTGAAGAAAAAACCAGATATACGGGAGAAGGTAATGAAAAACGGTATTGCCTACCCCACCAACTTGGAATTGATTATGTTACTTTTAGGAACGGGAATACAAGGGATTCCTGTAGGAAAATTAGCCCAGCGGGTGCTGAACACCATCACCGCTTCGTCTAGGGAGAATTTATTGCAGAACTTGCTGAAATTGGAGGGAATAGGTCCTAGCAAGGCTATTACCATTGCTGCAGCAATAGAATTTGGAAGGAGGCAAAACAATCACACAGGAAAGCAGATTAGCAAGCCCTCAGACTTGATTCCCTTTGTTCATCACTATGCCATGCAAGAACAGGAACATTTTATTTGTGTAACCTTAAATGGAGCTCACGAAATTATCAAGATTAGAACAGTGTCCGTGGGAACCATCAACAAAACAATGGTTCATCCACGAGAGGTTTTTACCGGAGCCATAAAGGATATGGCTGCAGCAGTTATTCTCTGCCACAACCATCCTTCAGGAAATTGCCTTCCCTCTAGCGATGACATTGAAACTACCCATCGTTTGGTGGAAGCAGGTGAATGCTTGGGAATCCATGTGCTAGACCACCTGATTATCACCACAAAGGGGTTTTTCAGCATTAAGGAAGAAGGATTGCTAGAACCATGCCAAGAGGAGGAAGATGAGGACTACTCTTCCAACCGCTTTGTATCATTGGTGTCCGCCAGCTCTAATTCACTGAGCTGAACTGCAAGCTTCTCTTTTTCCGATAGAGAAAGAGTGATCTTGTCTTCCAGCTCTTGATTACGACTTTGGAGAGTGGCAATTTTTTCTTGGTTGTCGGCGATGGAAGCTCTAAAAGAAGTGATTTTTTTGGAGATTCCATCGATTTGATTGGAAAGATTTATAATCTGAATCTTTCTGCTACAAACAACCTTATCACGCTTCAGTAGGATAATTTGTTGTAATTTCTCGGAAATCACATTGTTGTCGCCAGTGTATTCTTCCAGTAAATCACCTTCTGGATCGATGTATCTTGCAACAAAATCATGACCGCAAGCCTGACACAAGTTGCTTTGTTTTTGAATCTCTTGGTCAACCTCTTGATTGATGGCCTTGATCCGTTTATCAGGATTATCAGTGGTTACGCCCTTGTCCATAAGAGCCTGCTTGTTTTCTTCCAAATGGTGCAGACAATTATCGATTTGTTCCTGCAATTGATTGGAGCGAACCTGCATATCGTTACAAGGAATACAAGCTTCTGAAACGATGTCGGGCAGATTTCCTTCCTCAAAGGGAGCTGTCAGTACGCCAGATTCAAAGATTGTCTTACCGCACTTGATGTATAGTTGGGCAAGCTTCTTCTCGAGCTGGGAGATAGCCTTGTTTCGTGAGGTATACTGCACCTGAGTAAGCAATCTATTCATAAAAGACTGATTTGCCATCTGATCTTTCAAATTATCCAAGGCAACCCGAGCATCATTATTTTTTTTACGCAACTCAGCAATAGGTTCACGGAAGGCATCAAATTCCATATCGTACAAGACATTAGGGGCATCTGCAATGGCAGTACCAAGATTTTCGTACAAGGGTGTCCAATTACTGGCTAAAGCATCCATTTGCTGACGTAATGAATCAGAATCATTGCGGAATTGCTGTCGTTTTTCTGACAAGGCTCTAATTTCCTCAATGTCGGAACACAACTGCTCTCGCTTCTGCTGGTAAGCAAGGAATTCTTCCTGATGCTGATTGACACAATCATCATTGGAGAGGAACAAATTGTTGCCAATTTCAACTTCAGCATCTATAACCTGGAGTTGAAGCTGTTCAAGGCGTTTTTCTAGTTCGTGGGTTGTCTTATGGATACTCATAACATTAGTATAACACATCAAAAATGAAAAAGTAAAAAAAAACTAGCAGTTTTTTCATTTTCTCTTTATACTACACCTAATCCTATATATTTTAGAAATTTTATTCTGCTTCACAGTGAAATTAATAAGGAGCCCTAGATGTTAAGTTACCGCCACGCCTTTCATGCAGGAAATCATGCAGACATTCTCAAGCATAGCTGTCTCACCTTGATTTTGTCTTCATTGCTGAAAAAAGACAAGGCCTTTACTGTTTTTGATACCCACGGTGGTGGTGGCTTGTATCAGCTGGACTATCAGGGGCTTGTGCACACAGGAGAGGCTGAAAAAGGAATTCTGAAGCTTTTGGAATTTGCAAAGCAGCATCCCCTTCCTGATTCCTTACAAACCTATTTGGAATTGGTAAAAAAATATGTGACTCAGGGAATGTATCCTGGTTCCCCAGAAATCAGCAAGGCCATGATGCGTCAGCAGGATAAGCTTTTTGTGGCGGAGCTACACAACACCGAGATAGAGATTTTGCGGGGAAACCTTTCAATCCTAGACAAGGAGAAAAACCAGACTCCAAGTATTTCCATTCACCATGAAAGCGGCTTTTCCCTGCTGAAATCCAGCCTTCCTCCCTTGGTAAAACGAGGACTGATTCTCATGGATCCCAGCTATGAAACAGACAGTGATTATCAGCAGCCAATTCAGGCATTAAGCCAAGCAGCAAAAAAATGGGAAACAGCAATCATTGCCCTGTGGTATCCCCTACTCCTGCACCGAAGCCAGCAGCTAGACAATATGCTGTGTCAGGTGTCAGAAGGATTTAGTCTTGCTTGCCGTCACAATGGGGACCGTAAGGTGATTACGGCGGAACTGCAAATTGCCCCAGCAACGGAAGATCAAGCAGCTCCACGGCTCTATGGCTCTGGTATGATGATCTTGAACTGTCCCTATTTGCTAGAAGAACAATTACAGGAAACCCTCCCCTATCTGGTACAGGCTCTTTCACCTACACAGGGAAGTTGGGAAGTTCGTGAATGGAGCTGAGAAGGAGAAGTCCCCCATCCACAGATGCCTCCTAGTCAATCACCCAATCGGCAGCAATCATTTCCTCAATATCAGCAAATGTTGCAATAACTTCATCTGAGGGAACAGGCAAGAATTCACTGTCGCTATTAGTCTTTCGTGCAACAGTGCCATCTATCATATCACTAAATCCGCACAAAAGATATAAGATATACCATTGAACTGAAAAGCCAGGAAAAAACAACATCAGGATACTACATACAATGCGGCAACTTGTTATGATATTTGCAATATATTTCTTCAACTTCATCCCAATACATTCAAGCCAAGTTTTTTATTTCTTTTTGTATTCCAACAAGCGATACAGCTTTTCATCTGCATATTGTTTTTATCTGTTTTATCTTGCATAATATCGAACAAATAGTTCAGAGTTGAATTTATTGTATCACAACATTTTATCAAGTCAATAGGTGGACTTAATGCAAACTGACAAAAATATTTTAATAGCTTTTATGTTAAATTTTGCTTTTTCTGTATTTGAATTTGTTGGTGGTATCTTTACTGGCAGTGTTGCCATTGTTTCCGATGCCGTCCATGATATGGGAGATGCAGCCAGCATTGGTATCTCCTATTTCTTGGAAAAGAAAAGCAAAAAGCAGCCTGACGAAAAATACACCTATGGATATGCAAGATTCTCTGTTTTAGGCAGCATCATTACTACTGTAATTCTTCTGTTTGGTTCTGTTCTGGTAATTTTCAATGCTGTCAACCGAATCATTGAACCCACTGAAATCAACTATAATGGCATGATTATTTTTGCAATTATCGGTACCTCTATAAATTTTGCGGCAGCATTTCTCACACGTAATGGCAAATCCCTGAACCAGAAAGCTGTTAATTTACATATGATTGAAGATGTACTTGGCTGGGTAGTTGTCTTACTTGGGGCTATTGTAATGAGGTTTACCGATTTTGCCCTCATTGACCCAATTATGTCAATTGGAGTTGCGGTGTTTATCCTTGTACGTGCTATCAAAAACCTAAAAGAAGCAATTGATCTGTTCCTAGAAAAGACACCACACGGCATTACTATTCGGGAAATGAGAGAACACATTGCCCAGCTTCAGGGTGTCCTTGACGTGCACCACATTCATATTTGGAGTATGGATGGACAAGCTCACTATGCAACCATGCACATCGTAACAAATGCCGATGCCCACCAAATAAAAGAAAAAATCCGAGCAGAAGCACGGGAACATGGCATCAGTCATGTAACCCTTGAACTTGAATCAGAAGGTGAACCTTGCCATGAAAAAAATTGCTCAGTTACCTTCACCGCAAATGCCCTGTGTCACCATCATCATTAAAAATAGGAGAATGGGTTTAAAATAACAAAAGGCTATCATCAGATAGCCTTATAGTCGGGATGACAGGATTTTCCCTTCGGGCGGGTCGGAAGCATAGCTTTCTCCCTTCAAATCCTGGCGGACTCTTGCGAGTCCTTTGTAAAAATAGTCGGGATGACAGGATTTGAACCTGCGACATCCTGCTCCCAAAGCAGGCGCGCTACCAGCTGCGCTACATCCCGGTAAAAAAAGAAGCGGGTCCAGAGGGAATCGAACCCCCTACCTACTGCTTAGAAGGCAGTTGCTCTATCCGAGTGAGCTATGAACCCACAACGGGAGTAAATATA
>JAZQSR010000142.1:0-9240 GCA_045630225.1 Treponema sp.
CATCCAGCTCTTTTTTGACCCATTCTCTTGTAGCAAGTAAAGAACTCTTGTCCATAATCATGTACCTGCCTTAAAAGGAAATTTTGCTGCAGAATGCTACAGCCTCATCAATCATGGCACGGCATTTTTCTACAGTAGCCATATCTTCAGGAATGAGATTTGCCAAGGGCTTGCGAACGCCACCGCATTCAACTCCATCTCTCATGGCAATAATCTTCTTTTCAACAGCATACATGTTACCGTGGCAGCTACACATAGCATAGATGATTTCGTTGGCCATGTACTGCACTTCCTGAGCCTCGCCAATACGTCCAGCCTTTACTAGCTTTTCGATTGTCAAGTACAGCTCAGGCATTACACCATAAGTTCCACCAATTCCACCGTCAGCTCCAATGGCAAGTCCGCCAATAAGCTGCTCGTCTGGCCCGTTGAATACCACGTGGTCAGCTCCTCCAGCGGCCTTAAACATCTGGATGTCCTGAATAGGCATGGAGGAATTCTTAACACCAATAACATTCTTATTTTCCATCATCTTTTTGTAGAGAGGAACAGTCAAAGAAACTCCTGCCAACTGGGGGATATTGTAGATAACAAAATCTGTGTTGGGAGCAGCAGAGGAAATGTCATTCCAGTACTGGGCAATGGCATGATCTGGCAATCTAAAATAAATGGGTGGAATTGCAGCAATGGCATCTACTCCCAAGCTTTCGGCGTGGGCAGCCAGCTCCATGCTGTCAGCAGTGTTATTGCAAGCAACATGGGCAATAATAGTCAGCTTGCCCTTTGCAACGGCCATTACATTTTCCAAGGTGATTTTTCGCTCTTCCTTTCCTTGATAAATGCACTCACCAGAGGAACCGCACACATACAAGCCCTTTACCCCCTTGTCAATCATCAACTGGGTAAGAGCCCGTGTCCCTTCAGGAGAAATGGAGCCATCTTCATTGTAGCATGCATAGAATGCAGGGATGATTCCCTGATATTTTGTCAAATCTTTCATATCTATTACCCCTTAACGGCACCCATAGTGATGCCCTTTGTAAAGTATTTCTGGAAAATCAAGAATACGACGATGATGGGAATGGAGGCCAAGGAGGCACCAGCCATCAAAAGACCATAGTCAGTGGAACTTTCACCCTGCATGGTGGCAATACCCAGAGAAATGGTAAGATTCTTGTTTGATGTCAACATAATCAACTGCATGAAGTAGTCGTTCCAGGAGTTGATGAAGGTGAAGATAGCACAGGCACCAACACCAGGCTTAATCATGGGAAACATTACGTCGGTAAAGGTTCTCCACTCACTGGCACCATCGATACGACAGGCTTCCACCATTTCCGTGGGAATACCCTCGGCAAACTGTTTTACCAAGAATACACCAAAGGGCCAACCAACGATGGGGAAAATTGCTGCCCACAAGTTGTCGTACAAGCCTAAGGCAGACATTTCACGCAACAGGGGAATCAAGATAACCTGCTTGGGCAAGGCCATGGCGCAAACTACCAAGGTAAAAATAAGAGTCCGTCCAACGAACCGCTTCTTTGCCAAGACATATCCAGCCATGGCGGCGGTGATGCAGGTAAGCAACATAGAAGCCACAGACATAAACACCGTGTTCAAGAGCCAACGGATGGCAGCAGGTACTGTGGGACCGGCCAAACCAAAAATGTTGAACAAGGGAGCAGATCGCTTGTCCATCAAACGGGCAAAGTTATCAATAATCCACTGAGAAGGAATCCATACAGGAACAGTGGCGTTGATTTCACGTCCAGTTTTAAATGCACCAGTAATAATCCAGTACAGGGGGAAGGTAAACAAAATACCGATGATGATAATCACTGCATAGGCAAGATAATTCCATCGACTCTTGTTTAGACTTGTCTTTATTGTCAAATTTTGTGTTGCCATAGCCCCTCCCTATTTATCCTGTCCAAGCTTGAACTGAATGGCGGACAATACAGCAATGATAATGGCAAGAATTACACCCATAGCATTACCGTATCCATACTTGAACAGCTTAAAGGCATTGTAATAAATGTAGTACATGATGGTCATGGTGGAGTTACTTGGTCCACCCAGGGTCAACAACTGAATCAATGCAAAGCACTGGAAGGAGTTGATGGTAGTAATAACCAAAATATACAAGGTAGTAGGCATCATCTGGGGCCACTTTACCTTCCAGAATGCCATCAAAGAAGTGGCACCGTCTACCTTTGCAGCCTCAATCAAGGACTTGTCAACATTATCCAAGGCTGAAACATACAATACGATGGGCTGACCAACGGAAGTAGTCAACAAAATCAAGATGATACAACCAAGGGCAAAACGTGGGTCTCCCAACCAGTTAATGTTGTTTTCAAGGAGTCCCAAGGAGGTTCCAACGTAGTTAAATACACCGTAGTAGTTGTTGTACATCCACTTCCATACCATGGCTACAGCAACAGAACCAGTTACAACGGGCAAATAGAAGATACAACGGAAAGCCGATGTAGCGGCTACATGCATCTTACTGATAACGGAGGCAACCCACAAAGAGAAGAAACAAGTGATGGGAACAGATACCAAAACGATCACTAAGGTATTTCTTAGTGCAATCCAAAAAACCTCATCCTGGAACAAGGCCTTATAGTTTCCAAAACCGATAAAGATGTCATCACGTCCCATGGTGGCATCAAAAAAGCTAGTGAACACACACATAAACATGGGATATACCACGAACATGATAAAGAACAACAAGAAAGGAAGTAAGAAGAGATAGGCTGATATGGTTTCATGACGAACCAGCCGATTGCTCAAGGGGCTTGTCCCTAGTTTTACCTTTGCCAAAATTTCCTCCGTAACAAAAGCACCTGCTCTATTTTGGAATAAACATAATGTTAGAGATTCCAAAACCTACAATTAAACTATAATTCAAATGGGAGCAAACTGCCACCTTGAATCAAGCTCCATCTAGTAAAAAAGTCCTTCCCCAAGAAGGTATAATCAACTTCATGGAGAAGGACTTTATTCAATCCATATACAAAGTGCCTACAACTTATTTTGCAGCGGCATTTGCATTAGCGGCGTACTGAGCTACAACAGTAGCAACATCCTGTCCAGCACCAACCTGCTGCAACATGTTCCACCACTGGGTACGAGCTTCTGCCCAACCCTTTGTTACCTGATAGTAGTCACCCAAGTAAGGCATCAGAACATTGTACTCGTTCATGATAGCGTTGTCTGCCCAGATCTTGGAAAGATCAGCACCTTCAGCTGTGTCACGAACTGCAAAGTAGTTAGCAGCCTTAACAGCATCAGCAGTAGCAGCAGAATCACACATATACTTGATGAAGGTCTTTGCAGCAGCAATCTTGTCAGCGTTGCCATTGTCAAAGATACCGAATCCCCAAATACCACCCTGGAGCTTGGTGTCTGTTCCCTTCTGTGAGGGGAATCCAACGAACATGATGTCATCTCCGCTGAGTGTCTTTGCAGCACCAGTGTTAGCAGAGTTGGGGTTCAACTGCTGAGCGATGTTCCAGCAGAATGCCATCTGCAATGTTCCGTTGTAGAACAATGCAATTTCGTCACCACCAGCGATACCAGCATCAAAGTTGATACCGTTTGTAGCATAAAGCTTCTCAAGAGCCTTTACGTTGTTAGGATCATCCCATGTGTACTTGGTGTGAGCAGCATCAGTAAAGGTTCCGCCGTAGAGGTTGTTTACGAGGGCACGTGTTCCCTGGTCTCCACCCTGTCCTACGCAGTACACTGCACCAACGTTCTTGTATCCAGCATTGTAGAGAGCTTCTACAGCCTTGAAGAAGTTGTCAGTTGTCCATGTGCGGGTATTCTGATCGATGTACTGGAGAGCACCAGCCTTCTCGAATACAGTCTTGTTGATAGCCATACAGTGAGCTGTCATTACCAAGGGATACTCGTAAGCAGCACCACTTTCGGTGAAACAAGCTGCCAAAGCGGCAGGATTGATTTCATCCTTGTCTGTGGCATCATAGAGGTCAGAGATGTCCACCATCTTTCCCTTAGCACCCCAGTTGGCAACCAAGCGCTCTGGTCCTTCCATAATCAAGTCAGGAGCAGCACCACCCTCAATAGCAGTGTTAACCTTGTCGTCACCATCAGCATAGGTCAAGTAGTCAACTGTTACCTTGATGCTAGGATTAGCTGCATGGAAACCAGCTAACAAAGTATCAACAGTCTTCTGATCTCCCCAACCACCAATAGGATAGGTCCACAAGGAAATCTCTGTTACACCAGAGTCAGCTGCCTTGTTTCCTGCAGATGCAGTTCCTTCTTTTTTACTGCAACCAACAAAAACAAGAGCCAGAGAAAGCACCACAGCTACACTAGCTACAATTTTCTTCATTAGAGTCCTCCTAAGAAAATTTTCTTCATTTTAAATGAAGTATACTTGTATTCTAGTTTAGGAAATACTATTTGTCAACAATTTTTTTTGTTTTAATATTTTTACCTCTTTTTTGTATTTTATTCAGATTTTTTTTCAAAACTCATATACAAGTTGACATTATCTTATAATTTATTGTAAGGTTTTACTATGTCGATTCAAGTCAATAATATTCAGACAGAAATTTGTTCCACAGTGCAAAAAAGAATTCGTTCTGGAGAATACAAGGTGGGCGAAAAATTGTCTGAAAATCTGTTGGCCACTGAATTCAACTGTTCTCGAATGCCAGTGCGGGAAGCCTTAAAACATTTGGAGCAAGATGGACTTGTTGTTATCCAGCCCAAATCTGGCACCTACGTTCGGGAATACAGTCAGGAAGAAATTTCCAATGCACTTGAAATTAGAGCCTACCTAGAAGCCTTGGCTTTTACCTTGGTTCTAGAAAAGAATGCTGATGTCAGTGAAATGGAAGAACAAATCCACAAGATGGCCTTTTATATCGAAGATGAGAATTTTGATTTGGCTTCTTTTGGTGAGTGTCACTTGAAATTTCATGAAACCATGATTGTACTTGCAGATAACTCCTTTTTGCTGGAATTGTACAATAAGCTTCACCTTAATGCTTTACAAAAAATCTTTTTTAATCCCATGACAAAGGAAGACATGATTTTTACCCATGGGGAACACAAAAAAATACTTCAATTTATTCAAGACAAAGATCCAGCAGGAGAACAATTCATCAAAATGCACCTGTGGAAACGACGTACATCCCTTGTATAAAAGTATTACATTCATTTTTCCAAACAATAAAACATCATCTTTACATTTATTTTTAATTTAGCTTTCATTTTCTGTTAATTTATTACAGCAGGTTTTGTAAAAAAAAAAGACTGTTTGGAAAACCAAACAGTCTTTTGCGGCGAACCTGACTTGAACAGGCACAGCTCGCGCCACCAGCACCTCAAGCTGGCGTGTCTACCAATTCCACCATCGCCGCTCGTATTGAATTAACAACACGAAAGATACTATCACAAAGAATATAAAGTGTCAATAGGCATTTCCCAATCCACCAGGTTTTACTTGGAAGTGGCTAAATTCCATGCCAAAGGAAGCTCGTCCCTGGGTTACAGAACGGAGGTTTGTAGAAAAACCGAACATCTTGGCCATGGGAGCTTGGGCATGAATAATGTCGCCACCAGACTTGGACTCCAAGCTCTGAATCATACCACCACGCTGAGTTACCTGGCTCATGGCATCACCTACAAACTCCTTGGGACAAACAATATCCACGTTCATTACTGGCTCCAGAAGCTCAGGACTGGCCTTAGAGCAAACTGCATCAAAGGCGGCCACTGCACAAGCCTCAAAGGCAAAGGTGGTGGAAGTAAGCTCATTGTAATCAAGTCCTGTAACGGTAACGGCAATGTCGGTACAAGGATAGCCGTATTTAATACCAGCACCAAAGGAATTTTCAATTCCCCGCTGAACTGCTTCAAAGATTTCAGCAGGAACGGCAGCGTTTTTGTAGGTACAGTCATAGCTATTGCCACTGCCAGTTTCACGCTGGGCAACTTCCAGTGTAATACCAGCAAAATTTTCCTTACCTCCCAACACCTTGTCGTAGGTTTCTGTGTGGCTAGCACTGGCAGTAACGGACTCACGATAGGTAACCTGGGGAGAACCAACACGGGCTTCTACCTTAAAATCTTCCAGCATACGAGTGACAAGAACATCCAAGTGGAGCTCTCCCATGCCAGAAATAATCAGCTGGCCTGTTTCTGCATCCTCTCGGGAGGTAAAGGTGGGATCTTCTTTTGAAAGAATCTCCAAGGTTTCCTTGAGGCGGTCTCGGTCGGAAAGGGTGGCAGGCTCCACTGCAACAGAAATAACAGGCTCAGGGAAATTCATGTCTTCCAGTAATACAGGCATACCCTCGCTGCCCAAAGTGTCTCCCGTTTGAGCCAGCTTAAGACCGATAAATACGGCAATGTCACCAGCAGAAACACTATCCATGGCCTCACTTTTGTTGGAGTGCATACGAAGGATTCTATTTACTCGCTCTCGCTTTTTCTTGCCTACGTTAAAGATCTGCTCTCCGGCCTTAATCTTTCCAGAATACATGCGCACATAGCACAGACTTCCAGCCTCTCGATCATGCTGAATCTTGAACACAAGTCCCAAGGGTGTTCCCTCTGGAGAACAAGGAATTTCTACAGGAGCTTCCTTTTTAATATGGATTCCCTTGGCGGGAGGAATTTCATCTGGGGCAGGGAGATAGTCCACAACTGCGTCAATGAGAGGCTGCACACCTGTGTTTCGGCGGCTTGCTCCACAGAGGAAGGGAATAAAGTCTTGGGCAATGGTTCCACGGCGGATCTCCTTTACCAAGGTTTCCAAGGAAATTTCCTCTCCCATTAAGAAAAGCTCTGCAATGTCGTCATTGTGGGAGGCAATCTCGTCAATGAGCTTTTCCCGCCACTCATTGGCTAGGTCAAGTCGCTCTGGTGCCACCTCACATTCTTCCATCTTTTCGCCTTCGGAGGCTGCATCCCAACGGATTTCCTTCATTCGAAGGAGGTCGATAACACCCTCAAAGTCTCCCCCTGCTCCAATGGGAATCTGAAGGGCAAGGGTGGCACAGCCGAACTTTTCCTTTACGTCTGCCATGGCGGCAAAGAAGTCTGCACCGATACGGTCCATCTTGTTTACAAAGCAAATGCGAGGAACCTTGTATTCATCGGCCTGGTGCCAGACAGTTTCTGTTTGGGGCTGAACACCACCAACGGCACAGATAACGGCCACAGCACCGTCAAGGACACGAAGGGAACGCTCTACCTCGGCGGTAAAGTCTACGTGGCCGGGAGTGTCAATAATGTTGATTTGGTGGTCTCGCCAATAAGTTGTAGTTGCGGCAGACTGAATAGTGATTCCCCGCTCCTGCTCCTGGCTCATCCAGTCCATGGTGGCGGCTCCATCGTCAATCTCGCCAATACGATGTATCTTTCCAGTATAATATAAAATACGCTCAGTCGTTGTTGTTTTGCCCGCATCGATATGGGCCATGATTCCAATATTTCTCATGTGTGAAAGCATAATGATACATAATAATGAAAAAAAAGGTTTTTCTCAAGGGAGGTTGAAGACCCAGACAGGTGAGACATAAGGAAAGCAATTTGAATTGGAAATAATTATTCTACCAATCTGCGTACAAAATCTGTGGCGGGATGATTTTTCACTTCTTCTGGGGTGGCCAGCTGATGGACTTTGCCTTCATCCATTACAAGGACACGAGTTCCCAGCAAGAGAGCCTCGTTAATGTCGTGGGTTACCAGCATGACGGTGATGCCAGTTTGCTGGCGGATGCGGATAAATTCCTGTTGGAGCTGACGGCGGGTAATTTCGTCTACGGCACTGAAGGATTCATCCATCAAGAGGATTTCAGGATTTGCAGCCAAGGCACGAGCAAGTCCAACTCGTTGCTGCTGGCCACCAGACAATTCTGAAGGATAACGGCGGCGGAAGCTTTCGTCCAAGCCCACAATTTTAAGCCATTTGGAAACATCCTGGCGAATCAGCTTTTTATTTTGCCGTGAAGAAAGGCTCGGAACGTAGGCAATGTTCTTTTCCACCGTCATGTGGGGAAAAAGCACACTGCCTTGAATGGAGTATCCAATCTTACGCCGTAATTGGGTAAGATTGGACTCCTTGGTGTCTTGTCCTTGAACCAGCACCGCTCCCCCAGTGGGAAGCAAAAGACCATTAACCATGCGGAGAATTGTTGTTTTTCCACAGCCAGAAGAGCCGATAATGGCAAGACATTCACCCTGCTCTACCGTAAGGGAAAAATCTTGAATAACAAGATTATCTCCATAGGCAAAATCTACGTGCTGGAATTCAATGAGACTCATTTTACTAATCCAGCTTCCTTCAAGAAGTTTGTGGCAACAGATACAGGATCTTGACCTTCAACCTCTACCTGATAGTTCATGGTAGCCATTTTTTCATCGGAAAGGATGTTCTCTACCTTCTTGAATACATCTAGCAATTCAGGATGAGCGGCCAAAACTTCATCACGTACCACAAAACCGCACATATAGGAAGGATAAAAGCCCTTGTCATCTGCCAAAACTGTTACATTGGCAGATGAAA
This sequence comes from Treponema sp., assembly GCA_045630225.1. Lineage (GTDB taxonomy): Bacteria > Spirochaetota > Spirochaetia > Treponematales > Treponemataceae > Treponema_F. The sequence goes on from JAZQSR010000142.1 coordinate 8,555, forward strand.
GCTGTCCGTCGGTGGTGGATGCGTTCATAACGTCAATTTCCTTCTGGCGGATGGCATCATACTTCAATCCCATTTCCATATCTACAGTACCCTTGAACTGCAATCCGTAGGCCTGACACAGGGCATCAAAGCCGTCCAAACGCTCGTAGAAATCGTAGTTTGCACCAAATACCAACTGGGGAGCAACTGCTGCCAAGTCAGAAAGGGTTTTCAGGTTATACTGGTCTGCAATTTCTGTGCGAACAGCAATTCCATAGGTGTTGTTAAAGCCCAACATTCCAACCCAACTCATGCCCAGCTCCTTGTAGCCAGCAACCAGCTGGTCAAAGAGAGCCTCGCTGTACATGCCTTCCATTTTCAGCACATTGTTCCAGCCAGTACCTGTGTATTCTGGATAAAAATCGAATTCACCCTTTACCATGGCAGGCTGAATATTCATGGTTCCACCACCAACACCTTCGGTAAGCTTGACGGTTAAATCAGTATCCTGCACAATGAGGGTTTTCATCATACTGGCAAGAATAAACTGCTCGGTCATGGGCTTTGTAGCCATGTGCACAGTTCCCCCCTGGGGAGATTCCTTCTTTCCACCAGCAAAGGCGGTACCAGTAACCAACATAAATGCCACCACAAGGGCTGGCAAAACAAACTTAATCAAGTCGGAGGCCAAGCGGTCTTAGGAAGAC
>JAZQSR010000143.1:0-28031 GCA_045630225.1 Treponema sp.
TACCATAAGCGATCCAGTAATGAAAGAGGGTCAAATAGAGAAAAGTGGGAAGACTCAACTTGATACGTACCGGTCTGGAGGGTTATCTGACTCGATGAGATATGAATATTATCTACAGTTCTCTTCAAATCAACCAAAACTTACCGTTACAGAAATTACCTCTTCAGCGGTTGGAGACGGTATCATTTCCTCTGAAACTGGCAGAGAAGAAAAAGAGATATCCTTGAAAAAGTTTGAAGAAAAACAAAATGAAGTCAAACCTAAAGACAATTTTGAAAAAACACTCTATTTTTACAAGGATTATAACTTTGAAACCACTAAACCCGAAGGCGGAAATTCTGGTGAAAGTAGCAGCGGAGCCGGCAGCAGTGGCTCTGGTAGTGGTTCCAGTGGCAGCGGTTCCTCTGGAGATGATTACAATATTGAAAACGAAGGCTCCGGTAGTGGCGGAAGCGGTAGTTCATCAAATGCTATTAAAGACTATAGATACAGGTACATTTATTTTCAAGACAAAGAAAACTGGACATTCGGAACAGTCACTTGGAAAGACACCTATTCTGCAGGTCAGTTGATAGATGCAGGAAAGAAAACCTGGAAACCAATTAAAAGTGGCACCTATGAATTTTCTGGAGAAAAAATCACAATAACTCCAAATGAGCCGCTGTTGGAAAATGAAAAAACAACTTTGCGATCTTATGGACTTTATGGTTATGACGGTGTTTCACTTACAGAACATACGTTCACTGGAGGAAAAGGGGCTGACAGTATGTCAGTTATTGTCAAAGCTAAAGATGAAGGTTATGATGCGAAATATACCTACAATTGGAATTTGAGAGAAGATATTCTCGGGGGGGCAGATCCAGATGAAATTATTACGGGGATTTCATCCAGTTCCGATTCTACTGTTTCCATAGGAGCATTATATAACAAGCTGTTTGTCAAACTTGGATCTGGAGATTTCTTTTATATAACATCATCAAATGAATTATATACAATTAGAGCAACTAAATCTTCTACTAAATTAAAGTTAACGGGGACCTCAGTAAAGGGTGGTTCTATGAGTAGTTCGTTGAAACTAGAATACACTTCCTCTGACTATGATGAAATAGGGCTTGGCAACAAGTACTATAAGTTTGGTGATAAAATGCCTTATCTTCAGGAAACGGACGGGGATAAGAGCATATGGTTGCCTTTTAAATATGTTGAAGAAGATTTTAGTTATACTGTCGATACTAGTGCCGTAACTAACGCACAGTAGTTTTATACAGGCGAATGGTTCAGTTGGGCTACAAGGGTAGCTTCTAATCAATAACAGTCCTTGGGGTGGTTTGGCTGCCCCAAGGTGCTGGCAGTGGTGGTTTGAAGATACTTTCAGTCACCACTTAACAGAATTTTTTAAGGAGAAATAATATGACCACAGAAGAAGATGTTCGGGAGGTGCTTTGTAAGCCTGTTTCTGTTACTGGGGAGATTGTTAATACTCTTGGAATCTATGTGGGACAGGCAGGGCGTCCAAAAATGGATGTTTTGTATTTTATGCCCCGACACTCTTGCAATTCTAATAGAGAATTTTTGAAAAGTCTGTATCCTACCTACTTAGAGAAGTTGGAAGATATAGAAGGTAAAGGAGTTTGCTGTTATTTGTATAAAGTTGAGAAAATTTACAGAGACATTCCTTCATCAAAAGGGCTTGCTGCAATGGGAGAACAGGTAGACCCCCATCATCTGGCTGCATACGAGACTTGGATAAAACTGAATAAGGATGATTTTATAAATGAGATACAAGTGGATGTTTATATACTTTCCCCACTCTGCAAATTTCCTCTTCCAAAATTTACTCCTGGACAAAATAATGCTAATTTAAGTTTTTACACACTAGAAGAAATCCTTTCCTGTGGACAAGAATTGCCAGTAAAGGTTGAGAAAATACAATAAAACTGTACATAGTGCAGATAGTATCAATTTTTTAGGATGAATCTTATGTTCAAAACAAAACTTACCGCTATCATTGCCTTGGTTCTAATGTTGGTTGCACAGGCTTCTTTAACTGCTGAAAGTAAAAGCCGTAAAGAAATTGACAAATTTCTGAAGTCTTACGAAAAAACTGTTGTTGCTGCAGAAAAAGCTGCAAAGTCAAACAACATGTCAAGTTTGTTAAAGCTTCAGGGAGAAGCTTTAAAGCTGACTGAGGAGTTAGAGGATTTTGAGGATAGTAGTGATTGGACAGAGAAGGATAGTGAAAAATATCTGGAACTGACAAATCGTTATACTGAGGCTATGATGTCCTTGTCCAATTCAACACCTTCTCTTGATTTTGGTTCATTCAGTTTTTAAGTTGTTTCAAGGATATGTAATCATCCGCTATATCAAAGAGTATTCATCGAGCAGGGACAAGATCCTTGCTCGATTTTTTTTAATTTCCTCCTGAAAAACTGCATATTTTTTGAATTTGAAACCTATAATATTTATGTAAAGATTTTTCTATAGGAGATTAAATGAAGGAAAACCAATTCAAAAAATGGGAAGACCTAGACATCACCGATGACTTTATCTTTAGCCGAGTCATGAGGAATAAAAAACTCTGTCGCACCTTGCTAGAAATGATTTTGAAGGTAAAAATCGGAAAAATCAAGTTTCTCACGAGCCATCACGCCATTCGAGTTGAGCCTAACGCCAAGGGCATCATCATGGACGTATATTTAAAAGATGAAAATCGGGTTATAAACGTAGAAATGCAAACTTCTAACCAAGGGGATTTAGCCCGAAGAGCTCGGTACTATCAAGCGGCGGCAGACATCGACACCACACCAAAAGGCTCGGAATACGAGGACTTGAAAGAAAACGTAGTCATATTTATCTGTACCTTTGACCCCTTCCACAAGGGTAAACCTTTCTATACCTTCCAAAACCTTTGTCTTGAACACGGTGAGCCAATTTATCTAGACGACGGAACCACCAAAATATTTTTAAACACCAACTCCAAAGATCTTGGTAACCTTGACCTTGAATTACGCTTGTTTTATGATTATGTAAAAGGTAATAATGCACAATCGGATTTTACCCAGGAGCTGGATAGTTCCATCTCAAGATTGAAGGAAGAAAAGGAGGAGAGAAAGATGTATCTCACCTACACATCCCGCATGATGGAATGCCGCCGTGACGGTTATGAAGAAGGTTTGTTCACTGGCAGAGAAGAAGGCATTTCCATCGGGTTGGAGCAAGGGCTGGAACGTGGAGCCTACCAGAATAAGTTGGAGACGGCTCAGTTAATGATCGGGTTGGGAATTCCACTAGAACAAGTTCAAATTTGTACTTCACTCCCCCTAGATGTGATACAAACTCTTCAGTAACAGGCTTTTATCACCAGTAGCAACTACTACGAGCATAAAAAACACCAGTTTTACCCTATTGAGCAAAACTGGTGGTAATTATGACATTTACACTTTACAAATCACTTACTGATGGGCGTAGTTTGTAAAATAATTTTGAATCAAAATAACGGGAGTTCCCTTGTCTCCAGAACCAGAAGTCAAGTCTGACAAGGAACCCAATAAATCTGTCAGCTGGCGAGGAGTTGTTCCTTGGGTTTCCATGCGACCCTTCAAATCCTCGTCCTTTTCTTTGATTCGCTTAATCATGGCTTCCTGAAGTTCAGCTCCAGACAAGTCTTTAAATTCGTTGTCAGAAAGATACTTTAACTTCAATTCATTGGGAGTACCTTCCAAACCGCTGGTATAAGCTGGGGAAACAACAGGATCTGCCAATTCCCAAATCTGTCCCTGAGGATCCTTAAAGGCGCCGTCACCATACACCATAACTTCTACATTTTTGCCGTATTTTGCCTTCAGGCGACTTTGAACATCGTCCACCAAAGCCTGGCAATTACGAGGGAAGAGCTTTACAGAATTTTCAGTTGCCAGATTGGAACCAAGCAAACCAAATTTTTCGTTATATCCAGAGCCATCAACAGGAGCAGTTAAAATTTCATCCAAACAGAAAACCTTTTTTACTCCAGCCTGCTGCAGGATTTTCTTATCTCGATTTCGCTTGTGAATGGAAGCAACAATAACATTGTCTGCATATTTCAAAATAGCTTTTGGATCATTTGCTAAAATGATTTCACAGGGACATTCACAGGTTTCCTTGTAAAACTGAATGTAGTCTACCCCAGTGAATTGGTGAATTGTATCAGGGAAGATTTTGCTAAATTCATCTGCAGTAAATACATCTGAATAAGGATTAACCCCAGAATCAAAAAGAGCGTCTTCAGAAATCAGGTGATTTCCCACTTCATCTCCAGGATAGGAAAGCTGAATTACCAGCTTTTTACATCCCCGTGAAATTCCCTTCAAAAGCATAGAAAAACGATTTCGACTCATGATGGGGAAAATCAAACCAACGGTCTCGTCTCCGAATTTTGCAGAAACGTCCTTTGCAATTTGGTCAGCAGTTGCATAATTTCCCTGAGAAATACCCACAACAGCCTCAGTAATTGCAATGACATCCTTATCTTGAAGCTGGATATTTGCTTCTTCGATACATTTTCCTACAGAATCCACAACGATAGAAGCCAAATCATCTCCCATTTTAATGATAGGAGTTCTAATTCCTCTTGAAATTGTTCCGCTATATTTCATTATTCACCTCAAATTCAGCATTAAAATATTTTTAACACTGATAGTTTAATTTAGAAAGCAAAAAAATATTTTTACACTTTCTCATAGAGAGTTTCCTCTTGTATTGTACTACATTTTCTTGTTATAAGTAAAATATATAATTATTATATCAAGTATAATTATAGCTTATATTTTAAGGTGAGAGGGAACAAAATCATGATTGAAGATTTGAACCTGCTGCGTGTTTTTTATTATGTGGCAAAAACAGGACAAATATCAAAGGCAGCAGAGCTTTTGAATGTTTCACAACCTGCAATTAGCCAGCAAATCAAAACCTTGGAAAACCAAGTGAGATTCAAACTTTTTTTTCGTTCTAAAAAAGGAGTCAAGCTCACCAACGATGCACAAGAAATTTACAGCTATTGTAAATCAATTTTTGCCTCCGTGGAATCAATCAATCACACCTTGCAAAACATTTCTTCTTTGGACAGTGGAACCCTACGAATTGGTGCTTCTGATACCATTTGCAAATACTATTTGATTGACAAGCTCAAGGTTTTTGAACAGGCCTTTCCCAAAATCCGCTATCGAGTTACCAACTGTATCACTGCAGAATCCTTAGATCTCCTTAAAAACAATGATGTGGACATTGCCTTTGTTCACTTTCCCGTATCCCACAAGCAATTTACCTTTCAGCCATGCCTTACCTTGGAAGATTTTTTTGTGTGCAGCTACGATTTTGACTGCTCCAAAATCAAATCCCTGTCAGACCTCACCAAATATCGAACATTGCTTTTGGAAAAATCAAGCCACTCCAGAAAATTTCTTGATGCAAATCTCCTTCGCTACAATATCCAGCTACAGCCTAAATTTGAGTTGGCCTCTTTGGACTTGCTTATTGAATTTGCAAAAAAAAATATGGGCATTATTTGTGTTTCACGTCAGTACATCAAAAAGGAGCTAGAAAACAAGGAGCTTAAAATCATTGACTTAAAAGAAAAACTGGATACCCGTTCCATTAGCCTCGCCTACGACAAAAATACCATCTCCAAGGCTGCAAAACGATTTATGGAAATGCTGTAAAACTGTAAACAGAACCTGTTTTACAAAAAAATCCCTCGTAAAGTCTTGGCTACAAGCCTTCTATTTCAGTCTCAGTATCTTTAGCGTCGTTGTTTACCAACATATCCAATACGGTAAAGAAAAGAATCACAATCATGGGGCCCAGCAAAAGGCCATTTAGTCCAAATACCTGCACGCCGCCAAGTATGGCAAAGAAAATAACCAGTGGATGAACATGGATTCTATCTTTAAGGAACATAGGACGCAGAAAATTATCAAGAAAGCTGACACAAATTCCACAGATAATGAGGAAGAGAATACCTTTAATAGCTGAATCGGTGATAAAAATCACCACGCCGATGGGAATCCACACAATGGCAGCTCCAAATAATGGAATAAATGAAGCAAACATCAACACGACAGAAAAAAGAAGGGCACCTTTAACACCAAAAATCAACATAATGACAAAGGCCGCTGCTCCTTGATACAGCGAAACGAGAATGTACCCTGAAAAAAGATGGCGGGTAATTTCTGTAAACTTTCTCATGAGGGTTGTCATGTATTTTGGGTCAATGGGAATTGCCTTTCCCAACAAAGAGGCAAGATATCGTCCATCCAGAAAGCAAAAATAAAGGGCAAAGACCACAAAGAGAATCGATATCACTATATGACCTGTGCCGCTAATGAGACTTGTTCCCACAGAAAAAATCTTGGAACTATATTGCTGAATAAAGTTTAAAAAATCGGCTTTTAGATCAAGATGATTCAAATCTATAAAGGTAATCCCCATTTCTTGAATCAAGTTAGCAAGTTTTTTTCCGATTTCAGAATTCATTAAAATATCTGGGTTATTGGAGATAAACTTTTCTACTTCCGCTAGAAAAGCTATCAACTGTTGGCCCAGCATAAAACACAATCCCACAATGGGACCAATAATTAACAAAAAAATCCCTACAGCAAAGCTTCCAGCCAAGCCATGACGTTTAGCCTCGTAAAATCTTTTGTTTTTATCTAACCTACACACAATTTTTTTGTGCAGGGGATTAAACAAAACATACAATAATATCGTCCACAAAATCACCGTAAAAAAGGGAAAGAGCATGCTGACGATGAGGGCAAACATTAAGGCAAAGAGGCCAAAAATAAAAGCCGTCTGTAGGGTTTTCTTGTTATCCATAAAACTACTTCACCTGAGCCTTTGCAGTTTCCCGTCCTTCCACCAACAAAATCAGCTGAGTTCCCTTAGGCAAGGCATAGGGCACGGTCAAAAGGCCACCAGGATGAGAGAAGCTAGTAAGTGTACTGGTGCTTCCGTCAGCTTTCACCGCCTGAACCTGCATATTCAATGCATAGGGATAGGCTGGCAACTGCGCTGTAAAGATGCCATAGGTATTACCATTTACTGGCTTTGTGGGGAAGGCAAATTCTGCTGAAAGATGACTGAAGTTTGGCACATATTCCTTTGATGAAGCCTGTGAAACAATCTTTCCTTCCTTACCAGCAGCTACCTCTTCTTCTGTAGCGGGACGAGCAGTAAAGTCAAAGGCAATTTTTGAACGACTCATTTGAGCCAAAATCTCTTGAACTGTCATGCCAACAAGACTGGGAACACGAGTCTGTTCGTAGCTAGGACCACGGCTCACCACCAATTCCAATTCCACTGGCTGAGAAATCTGGGTACCAGGAGGAGGATTTTGCCCCAAGATGGTACCAGCCTCTGAATTATCAGCCTTGTACAATGGCTCTCCAATAGTAATGAGGGTTCTGCTACCGGAGAACAAGGTCTGGAGCTTGATACGCAAATCATCCAGCTTCATCCCGGTATAATCTTCTATTTGATTCACTACAACGCCACGGCTTACCACCAAGTTAATGCGTCGACTTGCCTTGACGATGGTTCCAGCAACAGGGTCTTGTTCCAGAATCATTCCCTCGTTACCAGGCACATCGGAATACCGCAACTGAATCTTGGGATACAATTCTCGAACCTGCATTTCCAGCAAGCCTTCTTCCAACTGCAATCCAGTTACATTAGGCACCAGCACTTCTTCAGGCCCCTTTACCGCTACAAAAAACACAATGACAGTCACAACCATCATCAAAAAGATAACAGTGAGACAAATCAAAAATAATGCCTTACTAGAAAGCTGATTTGACTCTCCATTTGACTGCATTGAAAAACCTAAGTTTAGTAATTTTTTCTTAAAATCACCCATACAATCTTCCTATTTATATTTCCTTAGTTGATGGAACAACAACATCCAGCAAAACTGGGGCTTCCATTCATAAAATCCTTCCAGCTCATGGCCTTTTTTGCCTGCCATTGGAGATTCGTTACACACAGGATTCCATCTCCCGTCTGCACCAGAATACCCTGGGCCTTGTCCATTCCCAAAACTGTTCCCGGGGCGGGAGCTTCAGGATATGCAGCTTGAATGTGGGCTGGCACTTCTTGCTGATATACCTTTGCCTGATGAATTTTCAAGGTGGTGCCCTGGGCACAAGTAAAGGCTCCTGGCCACGGGGTAAAGGCACGAATCTTTGCGTCAATGGCGGCAGCTGAATCATTCCAGCAAATACAGCCTTCTTCTTTTTTCATCATCTGGCAGTAAGTAGCCTTGCTTCCGTCCTGAGGAAGACCTTCTGGCAAAGCACCAAGTTCCGCTACCTGCAAAATCACCTCTTCCAGCTGCTTGCCACCGATTTCCGCCGCTTGAAGCAACAGGGAATCAGCAGTTTCTGTTCCTGACAAAGGCAGAGTAACCTGAGAAAGAATATTGCCACTGTCCATTTCCAAGACAATCTTCTGTACCGTCACCCCAGTTTCTGGCTGCCGATCCAAAATAGCAGCGGGAATGGGAGCACAACCTCGGTACAAGGGCAACAAGGATGGATGCAGATTGATGCCTCCCATGGGAAAGAGGGACAAGAACTTAGGCCCAAAAATTTTTCCATAGGCAAAGCACACCAAAAGGTCAGGCTGCAATTTCGCCACTGCATCACGGGCTGTAGCATCAAGCTTTTCTGGAGTGAGCACGGGAATACTTCTTCCCAACTCAGCTTCTAGCTTTTGGGCAGCCTGAGCCACAGGAGTGGGAATCAAAGCCTTGCTGCGACCTTGGGCTGAAGGAGGATTAGTCAGCACACCAACAATGGTAAAGCCCCTTCCCTGAGCCTCAGCCTTTCCCAAATGCATCAAAGGGATAGCCGCTGCTTCTGGACTTCCGGCATAAAGAATACGTAGCACCTAGGCACCTGCCTTCTTTGCTTTTTTTGCAGCGATTTTTGCTGCCTTTGCAGCCTTGGCTGCTTCTTTTTCAGCCTTACGAGCAGCTTTTTTTTCAAACTGCTGGATTGTTTTCTGACGAAAATCCTGGTCCCCTCGGTCAATGTACAGAACACCTTCCAAATGGTCGTATTCATGCTGAATCACCCGAGCCAAAAAGCCGCTTGCTTCCAAGATAAAGGGACGCCCCCGCTCGTTTAATGCCTGAATCGTAATCTTTGCAGGACGACTAATTTTTTCGTATACGTTGGGAATGCTCAAACAGCCTTCCTCGTAGTCACACATTTCCTGAGAAGTTGCCACAATCTGAGGATTGATAAACACACGGCGTACCTCATCATCAGCTAAAACCACGAAGAATCGCTTCAAGATTCCCACCTGTGGTGCAGCCAAACCAACACCATTGCTTTCAATCATAGTATCAAACATTGCGTCCAAAGTTGCACGCAATTCATCATTAATTTCTTCTACTGGCAGGGACTTTTGTCTCAGCAAGTCCTCTCCAAGGTGTAAAATTTCCATGGGTAATATGGTATAAAAACAGTGGCCTAAAGTCAAGGATAGAGGGAAAATAGAAGGACTTCCCCAAGGCTCCCAGTCCATTTACACTTGACAAATTCTTGATTTATGTTATTCTGTTTATGACAAAATACTTATTTTTGTCATATTTCAAAAAGAGCAACCATTTTACGGAGGATTCTATTCATTATGTCTAAGAAATATGCTTTTTTATTTCCTGGTCAGGGAGCTCAAACTCCTGGCATGATTAAGGATGTTTGTGAGGCTTATCCAGAAGCTCGTGCTTGCCTGGACTCTATTTCTCAAATTGCTGGAGAAGATATTACAAAGCTTTTGTGGGAAACAGAGGCAGCTGTCCTTTCTCGCAGTGACCGCAGCCAGCTTGCCATTACCTCAGCTTCCTTGGCAGTAGCCGCTGCCCTCAAGGCAAAGGGAATTGAGCCTGCTGTTTGTGCCGGTTTTAGCTTGGGAGAATTCCCCGCCATGTGCTTGAGTGGTGTCCTTTCCTTTGAAGATACCATCAAAATCGTAAAGCTCCGTGGTGAAATCATGCAGAAGGTGTGTGATGACATTGCAGCTCGCAGTGCAGGAAATCCCCCTGGAATGGCCGCTGTTATGGGATTGGCTCCCGATCAGGTAAAGGCAATTGCAAAAGAAGCTGGCGAAGCTTATGCCGCCAACATGAACAGTGTAAAGCAGACTGTTGTTTCTGGTACTGCAGAAGCCTTGACTAAGCTGGAAGAACTGGGAAAGGCTGCTGGAGCCCGCCGTGTAATGCGTCTTGCAGTTGCAGGCCCCTACCACAGCCCCTTGATGCAGGCTGCTGCCGATGAGCTAGAAAAGGTAATTGCCGATGTACAGTTCAATGATCCCAAGACTATCTTCTTGTCCAATGTTACTGGAAAGGCCGTTACTAGCGGGGAAGAAATCAAGAAGAATGTTATCCTTCACCTGACCAATCCCGTATTGTGGACTGACGAAGAAGCCGTTTTGGGCAAGTTGATTCAGGATGGACAGGCAGCTGGAGAAGAATGGGCTATTCTTGAACCAGGACCTGGAAAGGTATTATGTGGCCTGTGGAAGGATACAGAGTGTGCATCTTTAGTTTCTCCCCAGCCTGTTAATACAGCTGAGAATATTGCAAATCTATAATTTAGGAGGGAATTATGTTGTTGCAGGGAAAAAAGGCTTTGATTACTGGTTCCTCCCGAGGAATCGGAAAGGAAATCGCCCGTCGTTTTTTGGAAGAGGGTGCTGAGATTTGGGGTTTGTGTTCCAAGCCCTCTGCCGCTCGTAATGAGTTACAGGCTCTGGCACAAGAAAAGGGCTCACGATACCATGAAGTATACGTAGACATTGCCGATACAGCTCTTTTGTCCGAAACAATTAAAGCAGTACTGGCATCCTCTGGTGGCTTTGATATTCTGGTAAACAATGCTGGAATCACCCGTGACGGACTTTCCTTCCGTATGTCCATGGAAGATTGGAATAGCGTTATTGCTGTTAACTTGACAGGAACCTTTGTGATAAGCCAGATTATCTCTGCCGACATGATTCGCAAGCGTAAGGGGTCCATCATCAACATGACAAGCATCGTTGGCTTGCATGGACAAAGTGGACAGGTAAACTACGCCGCCAGTAAGGCAGGTCTCATCGGTTATACCAAGAGCCTTGCCAAGGAATGCGGTGGACGTGGTGTTCGTGTAAATGCTATTGCCCCTGGTTTTATTGAAACTGAAATGACACAGGTAGTAAGTGAAGAAGCTCGCAAGGCTTGGCTTGATTCAGTGCCAATGAAGCGAATTGGTTCTGTAAAAGACGTAGCTGATGCTACTGTGTTCCTTGCTTCTGATATGTCTACCTACATTACTGCCCAAGTTTTGGGTGTTGACGGTGGAATGGGAGCATAAATCAACAAGCCCCTGCCGAATGAAAGTTTTGGCGGGGGTTATTTATTTAGTCATTTATTAGGAGATCGAAAATGAGAAGAGTAGTAGTTACTGGTTTGGGAGCCGTTACTCCCCTAGGAAACAATGTTGCAGAAACATGGGAAGGAATCAAGGCTGGAAGAAGCGGCCTTGGAAATATCACCCTTTTTGATACATCTAATACCAATATTAAGGTTGCTGCTGAAGTAAAGAACTGGGATACCTCAGAGTTTGTAGACAAAAAGGAAGCCCGCAAGATGGCTCGTTTTACTCAGTTTGCCGTTGTGGCTGCTGGACAGGCTTTGAAGGATGCAGGTCTTTTGGAAGAAGGAGCCATGGAACCAAGCAATACTGGAGTTTTTGTTGGAAACGGTATCGGTGGATTCGAGGTTTTTGAAGAGTCTTGCGGAAAATATTTTAGTTCCGAGGGAAAGCGTGTTCCTCCCCTTACCATCCCCATGCTGATTCCTAACGAAGCAGCTGGAAACATTTGTATGCGTTACGGAATCAAGGGACCAGCTCCTACTATTGCCACCGCTTGTGCTTCTGGTTCCGATGCACTGGGCTTGGCCTTGGACAGTGTTCGCAGTGGCCGTGTTGACGTTTGTGTTGCTGGTGGAACTGAGGCTACCATTACAGGATTCGGTATTGCTTCCTTTGCAATCCTCCAGACACTGGCTAGCTCTTTTAACGATTGTCCCCAGAAGGCAAGCCGCCCCTTTGATAAGGCTCGTGAAGGCTTTGTAATGGGAGAAGGTTCTGCCATGCTGATTTTGGAAGAATACGAGCATGCAAAGAAGCGTGGTGCAAAGATTTACGCTGAGTTTGCTGGTTACGGTGCTTCCTCCGACGCCTACCACATCACTAGCCCCGATCCTTCTGGAGACGGTGGAGCTGCTGCCATGGTGGCTGCATTGAAGGATGCTGGTGTTAAGCCCGAAGATGTTCAGTATTACAATGCCCACGGAACTTCTACTCCTATCAACGATCCTGCAGAAAGCTCCATGCTGAAGAAGGCCTTTGGCGACCACGCTTATAAGATGAAGGTTTCTTCCACCAAGAGTATGACTGGTCACTGCCTCGGTGCAGCTGGTGCTGTAGAAGCATTGATTTGTATCAAGGCCATTAACGAGGGCTTCTATCCTCCCACCATCAACCTAGAAAATCAGGATATTGAAGGTGGTTGTGACTTGGATTACGTTCCCAACAAGGGCGTAGAAGGTGAAATCAATTGTGCCGCATCTGGTTCTTTGGGCTTTGGTGGACACAATGGTGTTGTTATCTTTAAGAAAATCAAGGACTAACCATGAGCGTAACAAAGGATATTGAATCATTACTGCCTCATCGTAAGCCCTTCCTCTTTGTAGATGAAATTGTTAGCGCTGACGAAAAGGGCAGCGTTTCCACCAGAACCTTTACTGAAGAAGATTTCTTCTTTCAGGGACATTTTCCCCAGTACCCTGTTGTACCTGGAGTAATTTTGGTGGAAACCATGGCTCAAGCCGGTGGTGCTGCATTGAGTTTCCAGAAGGTATTTGCCGAGGATGCATTGTTCTTCTTGGCCACTGTAGACAAGGTAAAGTTCCGCCACCAAGTTCGCCCCGGCGACACCGTCCGCTTGGAAATCACCAATATGCGTGTTTCCCCCAAGATGGTAAAACAAAGCGGTAAGGCCTACGTAGGTGAAAACCTCGCCGCCGAAGCCGAGTGGATGTGTTTAGTTGGCTCTGCCAGCTAAACTATCTTTAGGAGGAGACACCCCCTCTACTCAGAAGCGGGGTGTTTCCCCTCCTAAAACCTCCCCTTCCCCCAGCACTGCTTAGGGGCTCCCGCCCCTAAGAACCCTGGTAGCTTAATTTTTTTAAGTATGGTATATTAGAAGCGGAAATGTCCAAGTTCACTTGGTCGTCTCCACTTGTTTGACAACAGCCGCACAAGTTAAGGGCCTGGGCGGCTGTTTTTTTTACTCAACTAACATTTTAATGTAAGCAAGCAAACTAAGAATTAAAAGTGCCAAATTAATGGCTAACGAAATTTTTTCGTACTTCGTCATCTTAGAGCCTCCCTCGTCAACTATTTCCAGTACCACTGGATTTGAGCTTGGAAGACCAACCGCCTGAAACTCAGACATTTCCTATCATTAATTTTACCATATTACCCGTATACTGTAAATATGTATTGTAATATTTAGCACCAACCCCATCTATTCAGCAGTATAGCCGATGAACGAAAGAGCGGAAGGGAATGGCGGGAGGGGTACCTACCGACGCCGCCCTCTGAACGCAGTGAAGCGTAAGGCGGCGGTGGGTTCTCCCGCCATTCCCTCCTCTTTTACATTTAGTCCTACCATGCTATACTGCATCCCATGTTTGAAGTTCGTGTAGAAGCCGATTTTGCGGCAGCCCATTTTTTGCAAGATTACCACGGAAAGTGTGAAAACCTTCATGGTCATAATTATCGAGTCTTTGCCCACGTGCGGGGAACGGAATTAGACCCAGGTGGTATGCTTTTTGACTTTACTATCCTCAAGCGAAATCTACGGGCTATTTGTGGTCGTTTGGATCACAGTCATTTGAATGAACTGGTGGATGAACAGGGAAATTCCGTTTTTAATCAAAATCCCAGTGCAGAACGAATCGCTCAGTGGATTTTTTCCCAACTCCAGGCCGCCATTGATGCAGAAGGTGGCTTGCCACCGGGAAACAAGCTCTACGCTGTAGATGTGTTTGAAACAGATACCAGCAGAGCCCGTTATATTGCAGAGTAAGTTTACTGATTAAGGCAAATCTAGGTCACTGATTCTTCCACAAAAATACCAACATCCCAGTGGATGTGATTCTGAGGCTAAGGAAAGAAATTTAATTCACCTTAAAATTGCTAGATTAGAAATTTCAAAAATACTAGTCGCTTCTTCTGGAAATTCTAGTCGTTCTTCTACATGTTAACGACTAGAATTCTCTAAATAGTAATCTTTTCCCCCAGGAAAACCAAATGTTTCTCACTGTGGAACTAAAGTTTCACTAAAAAAACACAAAACTTTTTTAACTCAATGAAAAGGCCCCATCTCGGAAGACTTCACCACCCTAACCTCACCCCAAAACTCTATCTCGGGAAACTTTTACAAAAAAACTCAACGGCCCTATCAAAAACGCAGTTTTTTTCACCTCCAAGACTATAATATATATGTAAAAAAACTTGGAGGAAAAATGCTCACAGAAGAAGAATTACAAAAAAAATGGGAAAGTCTCACCTTTACCGACGATTTTGTCTTTTCCCGGGTGATGCACAACGAAACTATTTGTCGCCAAGTGGTAGAGTTGATTCTTGGAGTGCGGATTGGAGAGATTTTCTCCTGGGGTTCTTAGGGGCGGCAGCCCCTAAGCGGTGCTGGGAAAGGATGGGGTTTTAGGGGAAGGAAAACCCCGCTTCCGTGTAGAGGGTTGTCCTTTCCCTAAAGAATGAATCATCAACGTAGAAATGCAAACTGGTCACAAGAAGGAACTTCCAAAACGGAGCCGCTATTATCAAAGCGTGGCAGACGTCAGCACCACCCCTACTGGAGCAAAGTATCGAAGTTTACCAGACAATATTCTCATTTTTATCTGCTACGCCCCTTTGCGGGGGCAAAGGTGAGACTCGCTAAAATCGCTCAATATATCGCGATTTTCCCAGCCTGATGGCTGGTCGCTCCCTACCTTTGATCCTTTTAATAGGCAACTTCCCCGCTACACCTTTCGGTTCACTTGTGATGAAGAGCCTAAACTCAAGCTAAAAGACGGCTCCCTCCGTATCTTTTTGAACACCACTACAACCAAGCTTTCATCCCTTGACCAGAAATTGCAAGCATTTTATCATTACTTACAGATGGGTGTGGTAGAATCAGAGCTCGCTCAAACTATCTCAGCCAGCATCACCACCTTGAAAAATAACTCACTGGAAAGGAGGCATTACATGACTTGGCTATAAAAATGGCAGATGCACGATACGATGGTTACGAGGAAGGTTTTGAAAAAGGTATAACCACTGGCCGTGAAGAAGGCATTTCCATTGGGCTGGAGCAAGGGCTGGAACGTGGAGCCTACCAAACCAAGCTGGAGACGGCAAAACTCCTCCTTAATTACGGTGACCCTCCAGAGAAAGTTGCTCTTTGCACCAATCTTCCGCTGGATGTTGTACAGGGCTTGTTATAAAAATTCAAGTAAAAGACAGCACAAATAGCCTTCACCAAGGAGCTGGTGCAAGTTTAGCAATAAAAAAGGTTACCAATAACTGAGCAATTGGTAACCTTTTCATCAAACCGGTATTATTTAGTTATTTTTTGCTTTTTCCGCTGCCTTTTGGGCTTTTTCCGCAGCTTTCTGAGCCTTTTCTGCTTCTTTTCTTGCCTTTTTATCAGCCTTTTCTTGATCCTTTTTCAGACGTTGCTCTTCTTTATAAGTCTGTTTCTCTTCTTTAGAAAGAGACTTGTAATAGGATTTTTCCTGTGCCTTCAAGGCCTTCTTTTCCTGCTTGGCAGCGAAAACTTCAAAATCCTTCTGGTCACTGTCCTTGGTGGGGATATAACTCTTGACATTAGGAGCACGCTTGCTGTATCGGAAGCCAAAAGAAGCCTGATACTGCCATGCTATGTCGTACACCTCCATCTTTTTGTTGGATCCCAAATTAGCATTATCAAGGGAGGCCATACCATTCAGCAGGAGGGTCCATCGACGGGCCAGAGGCATCTGAACCCCAAGCATTCCCCCAATTCCAAGGTGTACATAATGCCAACGGTCAGATTGTTGATACAGGAAATGAGGTCCTGCAGCAAGATCCAAGTAGGCATAATCCCAAAAGTTGATTTGTACCACTGGAACCAAGAAAACATCAACACCAAAATTCAGCATGTTGACGGGAGGCTGGGGATACTTGTTAAAGGTGTGACTCAAAGGGTAGTACGCCGCCACCCGCCCCAACAACTCAAAGGGAAGCTTTATGGGCAACAAGCTGGAAAAATTCTTTGTGCGGGTGGTGAAATACAAGCCAGCTAAAAAATCTTCAAAGACAAAGTTTGAACGTTCTGTCTGCTTGATAATGCGGGTGTTCCAAGCGGCAGTAGCACCTTGATCAAACAGGAGGAAAAATCCATTTCTGTATGCTTCAAATTCCTGCTGGAACTGCACAGAATCAGAACTAGGCTGAGTCAATACAGGTTCCGCCTCTGGCTGAGTCAATACAGGATCCGCCTCTGGCTGAGTCAATACAGGTTGCTCTTCTGGCTGAGTCAACACAGGTTGCTCTTCTGACTGAATCAACACAGATTTCTCCTCTGTTTGAGCAGGCAACAAGCACATGCAAGAAGAAATCAATAAGAACAAAATCAGTAATTTTTTCATGTTCTGTCCTAGTTACGAATCTTATACAAGGTAAGAGGAACGCTCTTTCCTGCATCATCGGTCCAGTTGATGTAGAGCATATTACCACGAATATCCCACTCGGTAACACGCTGGTGACCAGAACTGGTAACAAAGGTGATAACATTCAGTAATACATTGTAGGTTCCTTCTGTACTTACTGCTTGACCATAGTTGTTGGTTATCTTGGCCATAAAGCTATTGTCTGCCATGAGGGTAAGTGTAGCACCACTGTTATCTGCCCAAGCTCCTACCAAGGGGTTGGGCTGTGCGGCACAGGATACCAACAATGAAATTACTAGCAGGATACCAATTCCAAGAACCCCATTCTGAATATGTCGTTTCATTATCACTTCTCCTTAAATCTTGTTATACGGTACTTCTACACGGCTAAAGCCTGTAGGTTCAACTCCGTAGGTACCACCACCAGCGGTACCACCCTTAATTTGAATCTTGTCATAATAGACCTTACCAGGATACATACCCGTACAAGTGATAGTTCCGTCCATGGTTCCACTTTGATCCATGCTCGCAGAGGTATTACTGTTACCAGTAAGGGCAAAGTACACACCATTTTCCTTCACACCATCAATATAGAAGTCAGCAATATTTTCGTAACGCATGATGATTCTTGCACCCAGTCCTGCAATGCTCGCACTGTAGCTAAGAGTTCCCGATATGTTTCCGCTGATTGTTTCAGACCCCAGCTTGTCGGTACTTCCTGGCTTGTGCATGAGGGAAAGCTTTTTCTGAGTAGAGACAACGGTTTTGTTGAACTCAATCAGGTATTGCTCATGAGTGAGGGCACCCCATCCCTGTACAGGATCACTGTAATAGGATCCTTGTCCCAGAGCATTAACGGCAAGCACCTTGTACCAGTACTTCTTACCTGCTTTGGCGGTATCGTTGGGGTCAAGATAACTTGTAGCATTTATCTCCAGTGGCTCATCAGTAACTTTGCGGTAACCACTATCTCGAGAGGTAGAGCGGTAGATATGAAAGCCATGTAAGTCAGCATCATCTGGCTTTGTCCAAGTAATCTGTACTGGATACACACCAGAGCTATTTGCCATTGCTTGTGCTCCCACATTCTTTGCAGCAGAGGCACCTGGTTTTGTGGCAGCAAAGGGTGTAGGTGCGGCAATAACACTGTTGTCACTGTCAACACCTGTAGCAGGGTTATTTGTAACGACAACATAATAAGATCTGGAGTCAACCTTCGTAGAGAGATAACCATCAGCATCAAGTTTCAAGTTTGGGCCTTCTTCTTTCAGCAACTCGGGGAAAGGACCTGCACTACTTGTACCTGCATAAATCTTATACTTGTATTTTGTCTGTTCTACATCGTTTCCAAGAGCAGGAAGCCATCTGAGTGTAATTTGACTTTCTCCTACTTTCTTTTCTGCAAACAACTCTTCCGTAGGACTGAGAATAAAGCCTTCCGCAGCCTTTGGATTAAGATTTCCTTCACTGTCATTTCTACCAGAATCAGAGAAAGGACTTTTCAATTCCCTTCCATAGTCGTCCTTTGCAGAAGCCTGAACCAGATAATAGTAATAGACTCCTGGCTTAAGAGAACGTTGATCAGTATAAGTTAGTGTATCCTCAGACAACTTTGCAATTTGAGCCAGAGCAGAGTCCTCTGAACTGGAGCGGTAGACGTAATAGGTCGGATCCTTTCCAGAAAACGAAACAGCATCCCATGAAATGGAGATACTACCTTTGGTTGTACCACGACCATTTGTTACCTGCACATTCTGAGGCTGGGTGGGAGCTCCCTCAACCAATGCAAAGCCCATAGCAATGGAACTGGCAGAAGAGCGAACTCCCAAACGATTTACTGCATAGATGGTATAGTAGAATTCCCTTCCTTGGTCATCCTTGATAATGGAATTCTTGTATTTCAACTGGTCTGAGGTAACACTTGATACAAGGACAGAGCCAGAGCCATCTGGATTGGTACTTCTATAGACCTCGTATCCCTTTGCGTCATTCACAGCCTCCCAGCGAACGGTAACAGAATCTGTGGAAACTCCCAACTCCGCCTGTGGTTGCTGAGGCACACCAAAAAGCGTTCCATACACAGCATCTGAAAAAGGACTTGATTCTAGCTTATCCCGGGAATTTTCTGCAGAAACTCGGTAATAATACCGGGCATTAAAATCTTTTGGAGTTACATCTTGATAACTGGTCTCATACCAAGTTTTTTCCAACTCTTCAAAATCCTCATCATTAGGCTTTGCAAAGTTACCAGAAACATCTGCCTCCACTACCGCCCGTTCTAGGCGATAGGAAACTGCACCCTCCACCATAGACCAGTTTAAGTCTATGTAAGTAGAGGAATCTCCCTTAGACACATTCAATTGAGCAGGGGCAGTCAACTCTGTAATAGCTGTCTTTTCTGACAACATTCCAGAAAGGCCACCACCCTGAGAGCCCACCACCATATCCACCTTACCCTGAAACATTTCTGCACAACTGGTAAGGAGGAGAGTTCCTACAATGATAGATAAAACACTCTTCTTCATGGCTTACTTCCAGTACTCTGTGTTATAATATTTATCAAAACTACCATCACCATTCAAAGGTAGTGGCAATTTTTTCAATATTTCACTAGAGGTATCATATGTATGATCCTGACCATTATATTGAACATATACACCACCTCGTGTTCGATTAGTATCCTTATTGATGGAAATAATACCTGTTCCATACCCAGGATAGGTTACGGTCATCTGAGGATCTACACCTTCCCAATTGCCAGTCCACCAATCAGTGGGGAAAGTATTTGACCAATCACAATATCCCTGCAATTTACCTTTCAATGTAAGACCAGAGACTCTACGACCTGCACGAGTCATAGGCTGAGCAGTATATTCATTATAATCTGAATGGATTTTCACTGCCACATATCCACCACCTGCAGTTGATGACTCAAATTCTTTATCGTTTACATTAACATACTTGTTTGTCACAAACCCATTATCACCTCTATAGGTTTCTTGTGGTTCTACAAGGTTTACTAAAGCCATTTTTGCAAATTCTTCAAGACTTACTTGGCGTGTACCATACTGAACATACTCATTTTCACCTTTATCAGTCCAAGTATACGAAGGAGCTTTACTTAACAACTTCTCTCCAGTGTCATCTACGATGTAAGAACGAATTCTAAAATAGAATTTGTAATCACGTAATACCTTCAGTAAGTTATTTTGTTGATTCTTAACAGAGTATTTATAACTTGGATTCTTTTGTATTGAATCACCAAACGTCAACGTTGCTACCTCATGCCACTGATCATCAATATTGTTGTTTAACACCTCAATTACATAACCATCAAACAAATAATTCTTTTGTCCAGCAGTATCAGGTGCATTCCAAGCCAAATCTACATAATAATCAAGATTCTTTTTTGTCACATTGGGCTTAACCTGTGGTAACATGAAACCATTGGCAAGTCGTTCACCTATATAATTCGTATCTTGAATTTCATCAAAATGTTTTTTGTAAGCCACATTTTTATGAGGATAGAACTCTTGTTCATTAACCGCAGGAGCAATCATATATTGATACATAACACCTGGTATTGCATCCTTATCTACAAAATCAGTGGCATTTTTATCTACAGTTGCAGAAAGCGCAACCCATTCAGAGTTCGTACTTTCAGATCTAAATACAGTATAACTATGTTCTGGCATCGCCCATGGACGTGTCCAAGTCAACTTCACACCTGTATTCTCGCCATTTTCGGAATAGGTTCCCTTAGTTGCCTTTACATTCCAAGCATACCCCTTGGTAGCACCAGCTTCATGTGGTACAGAAGTAAGAGCAACAGTGTCCACAGTAGCAACAGCAGGTCCTGTTTCATAGTCATATTCAACTTCAGCAGTACTGGTAAGCAAAGGAAGAACAATGTACTCGTAGGGTGCTCCCCAAGAAATCTGACTTTGAGCACGATGCCACCGCCCCAGTGTCTCATCTGTTAAGTCTTCTACACAGAGCATATCTGTCAAGGTAAACTTGTTATCTGTTCTGGCAACACTCATATACTTTGCCACAAAGGCCGTATCAGTTGGAGCAGGATCAAGAGTCAGAGAGGGGGTTTCAGATTCTACATCAGTAACAATAAATTTGTCTGTACCCTCGAACTCTGTTATCAAATTATTCCCGCTACTCTTGCTGGAAATATGAAGGCTATTTCTGTAGATTACGTATGCAGTTGCACCTTCCACCTTGTTCCAACTAAGTGTTATTTTATCAGAATAGGTTCCAACTGAAGTCTTTGCTCCCACTAGGGCTGGCCCCATAGTGGCAGTCTCGGTAGTAGTAGAAAGGTTAATAGTTTCAACACTCTCTGTAGTAATGTCGTAACTAGACCCCACGTCTCCATCGAGCTTGTGGACAGTTCTTGTAACTGGAATATCAGCCACAACAGTCACGGCTATGGGCTTTCCAGAAATGGTAGCATCATTATAGCCAGCTGGCTGACTAAATGTTACCGTTCTTTCAACCTTGGAAAGATTGTCCGAATCATTTCCTTCTAGCTCTTGTGGTTCAATGATATTTCTTGTAGCAACATCACTGTCTGCATACTTTGCAGAAACTGCAAAAGAAGAGGCTGGAACATCTTCCCAAGCAACAGTAATAGAGTCATAAGAAGGATTTGTCTTTCTTACTTCAGGTTTCTTAGAAGTGGAGGCAATAATCGGTAGCGAGTCAACGGAAATTTTGTCTTTTACAGAAAGTTTGTATTCATATTTTTTTCCTGAATCTACAGTATGAGTATAAGTTACAATCTCCCCTTCCGCAGGCTGAATTTTCTGTCCATCCCTGGTATACAAGGTTTCGTTATCAATAGTTTGAGAATCAGCACCACTTTCATCTGAATATGAAATGGTATAAGTGTAGCTTGGATTATGCTGCCATTGCAACTCAACCTTGTTTTCATAACCAGAGGTTGCACTGAACAATTTGATTACTGGCAAGTCAATTTCATTGGTAACAATTGCTCTGCCCAAGGAATTTAAAACAAGAAGTTCTTCATTCTTTGCACCAAAAATAGTCAATTTATACAGATAGTAACCACGAGCATCTTTTTTATCCAAACTATTAAACGAACGAACATAGTCATTCACAGCCTGAATAGTTGTAAACTTCTCAAATATCGTTTCCTTTTCCTTTGAGGTAGAGTCATCTTCATCACCTTCAAGAGACCAACGTGTTTCTGCCAAAAGGAAATGATAACTATCATCCAGCCCCATAGTATCCCATAAGAAGTTAAATCCCAAGGTAGCGGAAATATAGGCTGTATTATCTTCGTTCAGTACAGGGTCATATTTACCAGTTCTAAATTCGGCCTTTGCAATAAGCCACCCCACTTGAGTAGATGCAGAGTATTTAGAAGTAAGATCTCGCTCGTAATAAGCAAAGGACTGAACCTTGTACTCATATTTTACACCACGATTCAGTTTATTCTCATCGGTCCAAGTGACAATTGCACCAGGTGTGTACTCCTCATCTCCATTACCAAAGTTTACCTTCTGAGTCTCGTTTTCACCAGGAACAGTATCAGTCTTACCAAAATCAGCTTTCAAAAGCACCCAGCCTTTTTCTGTGTCGGTGGAGCCTTCTTCATATTCTCTGCGGTAAATCTTAAAGTATAGGGGCTTCTGTTCATACACACCACCAGGGAGGGCCACGTCTACCAAGGCGGGCAGATTAAAGGAAAGGGTAATGCCATCCTTGGACTGTCCCTGCTGAATAACAAGATTTTCTGGTGCATTGGGGCGCAAACGGCGGGCTGTGGCTGCATCGATGGGCTCGCACTTTTCTACCTTATCCTGGGCAGATACGATGTAGGCTTCTACCTCATAGGTATAGGAGGTGTTGGGGATGAGGCCAGAGATAACAGCAGCTGTTTCCTTTGCTATGCTACCATCCACAACAACACGGGCAAGTTCTGTACCTTTGTTGTCATAACAAATGACGTTGTAGCGAACCTCTGTCTGGTAGGCATCTACGTTGCCCATGTACCAGTATACGGTAACATCGCTATCTTCCTTGCCTTCTACACCTTCTACTCCACTAACCAGAGGCTGGGCCAAGGAGGTGCCCCGAACAATGGTACTGAATCGAGATTCTTCGCCAGCGTGATTTACGGCAGTTACTCTATAGTAAAAATCAGCTCCAGATTGCACCTTCATGGTGTAGCTGGTGGAGCTATCTCCAGTTTCTCCCACCTGAACAAAGGTTTCGAACTGGGTATTTGCCCGATACACGTAGTAACGGACTGCATCTTGTACTGGATTCCAGCTTAAGGTAATCTCACGGTAGCCACCTTGCGTTGCCTTGAGGCTAGAGGGGGCTCCAAAGCCTTCTACAGAACCTGTAGTCTGACCTGTGGACTGTTCGTTATTGGCAACATTTGATGAACCAAAGGTTGGTTTTTCCAAAAATTGGTTTTTACATCCGAGCCCCACCACTGCAATCAGGGCAAAAAGGACACACATCAAAAACACAAATCGTTGTCTACGCATAAGACTCCTCAGAATAAAAGAATTCATGTTAATCTACTATATTACTCGGATTTAGGGCAATATTATTGAAGGAGGGAAAATATAAAGAAAATATGAAAAATTAAGAACAAGATACCAGGCTAAACTTTTTCCCGCAAAAAAAAGACAAATTCCTCAAGTTTAAAGCGAATAATTATTATGTACAGTTTTTTATTGGAGGTATAAATGCTTAGTGAATTGGAATTGCAGAAGAAATGGGAAAGCCTAACCTTTACCGACGACTTTATCTTTTCTAGAGTGATGCATGACGAACATATTTGTCGCCAGGTGGTGGAGATGATTCTAGGGGTACGGATTGGAGAGATTCACTATCTTTCCGCTCACGACGAACATAAGGCTGACCCCGACTCCATGCGAATCATTATGGATGTATTTCTACGGGATGAAAACCGAATCATCAACGTGGAAATGCAGACGGGTCACAAAAAAGAACTACCCAAACGCAGTCGTTACTACCAAAGCGTTGCAGATGTAAGTACCACTTCCACAGGAACCAAGTATCGTGATTTACCAGAAAATATCCTCATCTTCATTTGCACTTTTGACCCTTTCTCTAGGAATTTTCCTCGCTATACCTTCCAATGCACTTGCAAAGAAGCCAATCACGAACTGATACTAAAGGATGGCTCTCACCGCATCTTTTTGAACGTCAATGCCACAGAGCTTTCAGCCCTTGACCAGAAACTACAAGCATTTTATCATTATCTTCAGAAGGGTGTGGTGGAATCTGACCTGACTCAAACCATCTCAGATAGTATTACCATCCTGAAAAATAACTCCAATGAAAGGAGGTTTTATATGACATGGGCAATTAAAATGGCTGATGCACGATATGATGGCTACGAGGAAGGTTTTGAAGAAGGTCGTGAAGATGGCCTCAAAGTTGGCATAGAACAAGGCATAGAGCAAGGCATAGAACAAGGCCTAAAACGAGGCATAGAACAAGGCCGAGAACAAGGAGCCTACCAAAACAAGCTAGAAACAGCGAAAGCATTCCTTGCTTACGGTGATTCTCCAGAGAAAGTTGCTATTTGCACAAACCTTCCGCTGGACGTGGTACAAAATTTAACCACCTGATTCAGTACCAAATATCTTCTCCCAGGGTTCTTAGGGGCGGGAGCCCCTAAGCGGTGCTGGGGGAAAGGGAGGTGTTAGGTAGGGAGCGACGGCTGTAAGCCGGAAAATCGCGATATATTGAGCGATTTTAGCGAGTCTCACTTTTGCCCCTGCAAAAGTGCTACACGGAGCGACGGCTGTAAGCCGGAAAATCGCGATATATTGAGCGATTTTAGCGAATCTCGCTGCGTGCGTGCACGCCTTGCCCCGCAAAAGTGCGGAAACCCACCGCTGACCAGTAGAGGGGGTGTCCCCTCCTAATTTAATCCCCGCCACTCCACGTAACGTACACGCCCCTGCTTCACGGCTTTTTTCAGGGATTTTTCTCTGGGAGAAAGAGTGCTGCCACCAGTTTTCACTTCGATAAAAAGCACTTCATCAATAAGGCTCGTCTTTGGGTCTGAAACAAAGGCCACATAATCTATGGGTTGTCCCAAAAACTTTGCGTCTCTCACAGAGCAGGGAAAATCGGGAAACATGGGGGCAAGCTGTTCCACCACCTGGCCAGAAATCACGGCCTTGGAGCGACGCACCGCATCCTTTCGGCTTCGCCTTTCTCTTATCTTGCCCACCAACCGACCAATTCCCACCCCCAGCATACCGCACAGAAAGCAAGCGGCAAAAAACAGGACAAGTAGCCCCATCTCCATTCCAGTTATGTTAAGATTACGAATATATTCAAGCATTGTAACGTTCCAAGTCTTAATGATATATTAATAATGTAAAGAATGGTCAAGGTCTAGAGCGTGCAACGGATTGGAAATCCACAAGGAATCGAAAATCCACGTGATTTAGGCCACTACCATTTGAGCATACAGGAGGAACTATGAAAAAAAATCGTCTTTTCTGCAGCATCCAGTCTTTGTTGATTGCACTCGTTTTTGGACTTATCCTTGCACCAGCCACTGGAGAGCAGTTCCGTTACAAATATATTGAAGGTGAATCTTACCGTATTCTTTCATCTGTTCAAGAAAATGTGTTCTTTAACAATGAGTTTTCCCACTATGCAGAGGTGGTAAACCGTATTTCTGCGAAAGTTACCAAGGTGGAAGGCAATTCTGCCCAGCACGAGGCTACCTTCATGGTGACAGAAAGCACCAGCGGACGACAAAACGAAATTCCCGTGTGGGGAGAAGAATATCCCAGCGTTTTTATGCGAGATGATTTAGGAAAATACGACATCGAAAAAAAATATTTTATGCCAGTAGTCCGAGATGTTCCAGTTTTCCCTAACAGAGATGTGCAGGTGGGAGAATCCTGGACAGCAGAGGGCCACGAAGCCCACGATTTACGCCGCAGCTTTGACATTCAAGATCCTTGGATTGTGCCCTTTTCTGCTCGCTACACCTACACTGGCACTGTGGAAGAAGAAGGCCGCACCCTCCACGTGATTGAAGTGCGGTATAACATTTATTACGACAGTCCCCAGGTAAAAAACAAGGCACGTCTCACCTCCGACCTGCCTGCCACCACCATGGGTTATTCTCACCAGACCTTGTATTGGGACAACGAAAAGGGCGCCCTTTCCCACTACAATGAGGATTTCCGCATTTTAATTGAAACAGTTTTTGGCAACACCTACGAATTCCAAGGAATCGCCCAGGCAGAGGTTACTGATTTTGTCACCCCATCTGTGGACAAGCTGGCGGAAGTTCAGCAAAACATTCAGGATTTGGGACTTGAAGATGTTTCTCTCCGCAAGGATGAAGACGGTCTTACCATCAGTATTGAAAACATTCAGTTCAAGCCCGATTCCGCCATTCTGCTAGATACAGAAAAGACAAAGCTCAAGAAGATTGCCGATATTTTGCAGCAATTCCCTGACAATGACTTAATGGTAAGCGGCCACACTGCCCTAGCTGGAACTGCAGGAGCCAGACTCAAGCTTTCCCAGGAGAGGGCAAAATCTGTGGCAGAATACCTAGTGCAGCTGGGAGTCCGTCACGCCCACCAAATCTTTACCCAGGGCTTTGGTGCCGAAAAGCCAGTGGCCCCCAACACCACAGAGGAAGGCAAGGCTCGAAACCGCCGAGTAGAAATCACCATTATGGATCGGTAGGAAAGAAATGAAGACAGCCCCACACAACAGCTTCAAAAAATGCTTGAAACTATTTTTTCTGGGAGTTTTACTTTGCGGAGGAGTTTGCTTTTTGTCGGTTGTAGGTATCAATTGGTACATTCTAGATTTCACCAAAGAATACATCTTTCAAGAAGTTGACCAAATTTCTTCCCGCCAATGTGCCATGATTCTTGGAGCTCGAGTCTATGACAGTGGCAGTATATCCCATGTTGTTCGAGACCGAGTAGAAGGTGCCATGGAATTATATCATCACGGGCTGACAGACAAGATTCTTATTTCAGGAGACCACGGCCAAAGAGAATATGATGAAGTAAATGCCATCAAAAATTACATCAAACTAATGCATCACATCCCAGATCAAGATATTTTCATGGATCATGCAGGATTTTCCACCTATGAGAGCATGTATCGAGGACGAGATATTTTTCTTGTTAAGGATGTAATCATTGTGAGCCAGGCATTTCATCTACCAAGAGCTGTTTACATTGCCCGAAAGCTAGGATTAGATGCCATCGGCTACGAAGCAAAGGAAATCACTCCTTTTTCCAAGGAAACCCACATAAGCTGGCATCTGCGAGAAAGCCTTGCTAGAGTAAAATCATTCTTTTTAGTGGCAGGAAACGCACAACCAACCTATCTTGGAGACATCATTCCCATTACAGAGGATGGACGAGCCAGCTGGGATTAGGAAAGTTTACCCCCTTTTTCCCACAATTTTTCCTCAAACCTGCAAAATTTCCCCACCTGCAACCCTATAATAAGGGTATAGGACTTGAGAACCGATTCTTTCTCGCATATAATTACATTGT
The DNA here is from genome assembly GCA_045630225.1 of Treponema sp. Classification (GTDB taxonomy): domain Bacteria; phylum Spirochaetota; class Spirochaetia; order Treponematales; family Treponemataceae; genus Treponema_F. The sequence goes on from JAZQSR010000143.1 coordinate 27,385, forward strand.
AATAACTGGAGGTACCTATGATTGTTTCAGTTGTTCCTATTGGTAATTCTAGGGGAATTCGGCTGCCTAAAATGGTTCTAGAATCACTTGCCATAAAGGATAAGGTAGAAATGGAAGTTACAGAAACAAGTATTGTACTAAAACCCCTACAAGAAGCTCCACGTCAAGGATGGCAAACGGCCTTTACACAAATGCATTTGCAGGGAGAGGATGTGCTGGAGGATATTCCTGCTGGGGAGGATTTTGAGTGGGAGTGGTAATCAATCAATATGATGTTTTTTTAATCAATCTTGATCCAACAATAGGTCATGAAATCAAAAAAACACGTCCTTGCTTGGTCATTTCTCCCAACGAAATGAATCATACCATCCGTACCATCATTATCGCCCCCATGACAACAAAATCCCGAGCATATCCCACAAGAATACCAGTACAGTTTGAAGGAAAAACTGGTTGGATTGTCCTTGATCAAATCAGAACAGTAGACAGTCTTCGCTTGATAAAAAAACTAGGAAGTATTACAAAAAAAGAAGTGATTCAAGTAAAGGCTGTTATCAAGGAAATGTTGGTAGATTAAATCCCCTCAAGAAAATTTTCACAAAAAATTTAAAACCTGCCAAATTTCCCCACCTGCAACCCTATAATAA
>JAZQSR010000144.1:0-5606 GCA_045630225.1 Treponema sp.
CGTCTTTTTTATTCGCACACCTCCATCCCGTCCCACAGAATACTCCATGATGCAATCAGGGGGTATTCCGGTGGTAGATTGGTTTAGATCGGTGAGCCTTTCGGTGTGCGAATATTTTAATCGTGCAAGTCTATAATGTAGCATGATTAAAAATGGCATATTGCGACAGCGATATTCGTTATGAAAGGTGGCATCTTGAAAAGACGGTCAATGCGAGAGCAAGGACCGAACAGGCAGAATTTTTACAAAGGAGGAATTTGTATTTCTGTAGGAGCAGAAACAGCCATTGCCGCATATCGAAGATAAGCGGCAAGTCAGCGGTTGAGAGTGGCATCCCCAGCCGCTGACAGGCAAATGTACGAATGTAGGAAAAATGTGACGGTGAGGCTGCTTGCCTCGGTTGAGCGCGATATTGGTTATACCGTCAGGTATAACCACTTATCGCACGAAACAAGTCGTCACCCGACCCAGGAATTGTCGTGGCAAAGGCAATTCTATATGTTTTAGGCTTTGTACTGGAACAAAGCTACCGCCAATCTGAACATAGAGGAAGTGGAACTTCTAAAAAGCCAACGAAGGGAGGGAAACACATGGCACGGCAAAAATCAATCCGATTCCAAATGCGGGAGGCTCTTGGCAAGATGGCTGCATATGGCACAAGCAAGTATGAGCAGAGGCAGCTATCCAAGGCTGAAGGGGTGGATTTGACCAAAGGACAAATCTATTCCTACAACACCATGCGGACCTATCAAAATGAGGTTAAGCGATATGGTGATTGGTTGGAAAGCCGTGGGATGCACAAATGCACCATGGCAGAAGCAGCAAGTCATGTACAGGAGTATTTAGACCATCAGGCAGACCGTGGTCTGTCGGCATGGTCGGTGCATACCTCCGCTGCTGCCCTGTCAAAGACTTTCCAAAAGGATATGCGGGACTACTCTATCCCGAAGCGGCAGCTATGTGACATTAGCCGTAGCAGAGGGGTTCGTCTACACGACGAGGCCAATAACCGCCTTGTGGGGGATGTGCTGGAGGCGAACCGCACCCTTGCCCTCCGTCGCAACGAATTGAAGAACCTCCGTGTTTCCAATTTCTCCGATGCTGGCTCCAGCATCACCATGTCCACGATTGGCAAAGGCGGCAAGCACAACGAAACAGTCTTTCGGCACCCTGCTGAGTTGGCAACTATCAGGGAGCTTATAGCAAACAAGGCATCGTCGGATTATGTGTTTGACCGTCAGGCATTCAAGAACGATGCCGACTTTCACCAAGCCAGAGCTGAAGGGTTCCAGCTTCGCTACCAGCGGATTTGTGAAGATATGCGACAACGACCTGAGGCACGAGCCGAGTATCAACAAGCAATTCGGGAGGCTTTCGCCGCCAAAGGCAGGGAGCTTCGGGAGGACCTGAACCGCCCTTATGTGTGTAGAGGCTCCCACAGGGAAGCTCTGGAGCGGCAAGGCATAGCGGTTTCATACGACCGCACCGCCGTTATGATGGTGTCGCTGGAGTCTCATTATAGAAGTGATGTGCTGGTTCAGCACTATCTCGCAAAATAATTTGAAATAGGTGCGGTATCGTGCAAATTTGGGGAATATAAATCCGTGCCACTTCTATCATATCAACATAAACCGTATTGAAAGGAGAAATGTTATATGAAAAATGAAGCGGTTAAAATTTACCAGTCGAACAACATCAACTTGCTGATGCAGTTCGACACCAAGCACGATAAGCCTTACAGCGATAAATATCAGCTACGATACTATGTAGGAAAGGAGGGCAACGGACTTTCCATCACGGTAAGTCCCCCACAGGAATATGCTGGTGACCTAACAATGGAAGATTTCACCTTTACTGGTACCACACACAGGTTGCTTACATATATCCGTGAGCTTTTCACTCTACGAGTGTCCGAGAATATAGATTTTTCGGTCAAAGATTATATGATTCGCTGTGGACTCAAGGACAGAAAGCAAGCAAGGAAACAATTGGAACGGGATTTGTTTGCTCTGGTGTCTGTGGTCTATTCATCACCACAAGACAGGGCGGCAATTTTGGACAGCTTTGAGATGCACCATGGAAGAGTGTATGTGGTGCTGAACCATGGCTTTATTAATGAGATGGCATATACGGACTACTTTCTATTGCCAATAGAGTATTACAGTCTTAATAGACAGAAGTATAACTATGCCCCTGCTCTACTATACTACATGGTTATGCTGAAATACTTAAACAATAATAAATCCAACAAGAACCGCATTAGTATCCGTTCCTTGCTGGCCGCTGGCAAGTTTACAACTATTGAAGAAGTCAGGGCAACAAGGAACAACAGCATCAAAGGCAGAATTGTGGAACCATTCTTCCGCAATCTCAATGCCCTGTCAGGAGTCGCTCGGTTCAAATTCTATGACGAGCATAAAAACAAACTAACACAGGAAGAGGTTCAAGCTCTGCCATATGAAGATATGCTTCGTGTCATTATTCATATAGAGTGGAAATAATCGTTTTACCTTGGGTAGCGCCGCTGCCCAGGGTAAAAAAATACCGAAGGGCAAACACGAGATTTTCGAGTGGTTGACCGGAGGAATTGCGGTTTAGATCCGAGTGCCTTTTCTAATTGATTGAAAACAGGCATCGGTTCATAACCGAGCAGCGGCGGCACACAAAAGAGATAACCGAAGGCAGTAACGGCTCCAAATTTGGGGAAGCTCCGAGGTAGCTATCTAAAAAGTGCTTGCGGTTCAATGCTTTTGGGGCAGTCGTTTCCGCTAAGAACTATTAAGAACATATAAGAAGATTTTAGTATAACGATGCACAGCCTTTTTCTTACTGAAAAGCCTGTGCCCGTTATAAAGCATAGCTCCGACAACTATGTGTTCTGTAATTAACCCTACAGCATTAACAAATAATTTGAACACTCAGGACAGGCAGTTCTCACATAGAGAAATGGCTGTCCCCATACATACCGATGCTGGTACGGCATGGAGCTAATAGGAATACTGCTCCAAAGCGGTATTCCATCCCCTTAAAGAATTTCTTAGTAATGGATGACTATTATATCTATTACCTCTATCTCACCACAACATTATTACTTATAGAAAGGACTACACATTATGGATATATCAAAGTACATACAAACTAACCTATCTAAACAAGCTACATCTACACAGCCAGCACAGAACACAGAAGAAGCAGCATACAGAAGTACAGCCATCAGCTATCAGGTTCCCAGCCTCTTGAAGAAGCTGACAGACCCACGAAACATCAACTATGAAACTGGCTTTCCAAAGCTGGACAAGCTGCTGGGCGGCGGTCTTGAGCCTGGCTCGTTGGTTGTGCTGGGCGGATTGGCAGGGGTAGGCAAAACCACACTTGCCCTCCAGATAGCCTACAACATCTCCAAGCGATACCGCAAAGATGCCCTGTTTCTCGCTTTGGAAATGACCGATTTCCAGATGCAGGTGAAGCTCCTGAGTATGCTGACCGCTGATATTGCTCTGCGACGAGTGAACAATGAGGCTACCCCGCTGTCGGTGCAGCAAATCCGCAACACGGAGTGCTGGGGTACTCTCACACAGGACGAGGCAGACCTATACCTGTCTGCGGCTTACGAGATGCAGGGCAACCCCCATCTCTTTATCCAGTCCCCAGGCAAGGCAACAGCAAAAACCGTCATTGAAGCGGTGGAGCGGCACAAGGCGGCGACTGGCAAAGCTCCCCTGGTATTCGTGGACTACCTCCAGTACATCAAGCCTGATAAGCAAACCGTCACGGACAAGCAAGCCATTGACGGTGCGGTGGAGGTGCTGAAGGAAATCTCCATCAAATACGATACCCCCGTGGTAGCACTCAGCAGCTTGAGCCGTAATGCCTATCAGTCTCCCAGCATTGGGGCGGCGAAAGGGTCAGGCGAGATTGAGTATACGGCAAGTACCGTCCTTATGCTCACCCTGCCCGCTGGTGTCACCGAAAAGGATGCACAAAGCATCGACACGAAGCGAAGCAGCCTCCCAGGGCGATTCATCCCATCCACTAAGCGGCTCCAGCTCACAGCGGTCAAAAACCGCTCTGCGGCGAACAACTGCTTCATGCTGCTGGACTTTTTGGATGAATACAACTACTTTGTTCAGGCAGAGCAACCGACGGGCAAAAAGGGTAAATAAGCACAAGCAACGATGTCAAGCAAACTTTTTGGAGCTCGTGCATAAAATCTATTGAAATTTTTGTTGACATTGTTAAAATAGACCTACAAACAAGAATCGTCGCAGAGAGTGTGGCATTGCAACCATACTATATGCAAACCTGTGTTGGCATCGACAGCGTAGAAGAAGGAGCGCTATAATATTGCCCCAGGTCATGGCTTAAAGCCAAATTTTATCCGTAAAGGAGGTCGATACGATAATTGGATTGTTTACTATCTTAATTGCTTCACACGGGCATAGTGCCCGTGCCGATATAGCCGCCGTTGGGGTGGCAGCAATCTCACTTTGTAAGTGGTAGTAAATCCAGCTATTGTTGGACTTTACTGCCACTTTTCTGTTTGTAGAAAGAGAGATTGATAAAAATGAGTAAATTTAGCAAAAACAATGTTCCAGAACTACCCGAAGTGGTAGGCAGCAATGCCGCTAACAATGCGGAAAAGGTTTATGAGGTTGAACGACTGATTAACACATTGGCAGCAATCATCGAAAAATATGCTGGGCAGCTTGATGCTGCCCAGGCACAGAGAAAGGCTGGATAATTATGATGGATTTGTTCGAGAAGAAGAAATGCTATATTTACCTCCGTGTTTCCACGACGATGCAGGTAGATGGATACTCCCTGGAAGCCCAGGAAGCTGCTTTGCGGAAATTTGCAGAGGGCAGCAATATGGAAGTCGTTGAGTGCTATACAGATGCTGGCAAGTCAGGCAAGAGCATGGTTGGTCGTGATGATTTCAACAGAATGCTCTCGGATATCGAAAGCGACAAGGACGGAGTGGACTATGTGCTGGTATTCAAACTGAGCCGCTTTGGCCGTAATGTTCGGGATGTTCAAAACTCCCTGTATCTGCTTGAACAGCACAATGTGATTCTGCATTGTGTTGCCGACGGCATCAGCACAGCAAACAACATCGGTAAGCTGCTGATTAGCATTATGAGTGCTATTGCCGAGATGGAGGCTGAGAATATCAGCCAGCAGACGATGGCGGGTCGAAAGCAGAAAGCAAAGAATGGCCTTTGGAACGGTGGTCAAGCTCCTTTTGGCTATGTTCTGGAAAAGGGAAAGTTGATAATCAATGAAGCAGAGGCAGAAATTGTGAGAAAAATCTATGATATGTACACAGAAGAAGCCTATGGTGTGGCTGGTATCGTAAAATACCTGAACATCCACGGTTATGTCAAAGAAGCACGAGGTACAAGCACCTTGGATTACTTTACACGAAAACTGGTTTCGGATATTTTGGAGAACCCTGTTTATAGCGGCGACATCACCTATGGTCGCAGACATACCCTGCCCATCAATTCTGACTACAACGAAGGTCGCAGAAAAACCATCCGTCAAAAAGACTATATTACAGCGGAAGGACAGCATGATGCCATCATTGACAAGGACCAATTTGAAGC
>JAZQSR010000145.1:0-1378 GCA_045630225.1 Treponema sp.
AAAGCGGTTGTTGTTGGTTATGCCGAAATAAGATTATCGGTTTAATAATCGAAAATCTATTAGGCATAACCAGTCAACATTTTCCCAGGCCATGTCGTGGCAAAGGCATGGCTTTATGCTCTAAGCTTTGTGCTCGAACGAAGCTGCCGCCAGTCTAAACATTTGGGGAGCATGGTACGGCTCCTTAATCATGTACCACTTTGCAGAGAAAGGGGTGCATTTTAGATGGCAAGAGCAAAGTCAATTAAATATGAAATGAAGCAGAAGCTTGGTAGTATGGAGTATTTCGGACATAGCAAGCACGAATTGCAGCAGCAAACACGACAAGAGCAGAACCGTTTGATGCAAGAGGGTGTTCCTTTTGACGAACGGAGACGGGTCGATTACTGCAAAGACAAGGTATTTTCCAGAAATACGATGGCAACCTACCAAGGTGAAATATCCAGGTATGGCGATTATCTGACTTCTCAGGGCTTGGGCAAGTGTGGAATGGATGAAGCTTCTACCCACATTCAGGAGTATCTGGATTACCAAAGCGGTAGAGGCTTATCCCCGTACTCGGTGCATACCACAGCAGCGGCACTATGTAAAACCTTTGGTCATAATTTGCAGGATTACAATGTGCCAAAGAGGGAGCTTGCCAACATCACCAGGGGCAAACTTGGGGCTGTACATGACAAATACAATCAAGCCAATCCGCTTGTGCAGCAAGTCATGCAAGCCAACACCGTTTTGGGATTGCGGAGAAATGAGCTTCGCACCCTCACCGCTGGGTCATTTACCGATAACGGCAGCACAATCACTATGGTAACTCGTGGTAAGGGCAATAAGGTCAATACCTGTGTGCTAAGAAATCCTGCTGACATATCCGCAGTTCGTGGCTTAATACAAGGGAAGCAAGCTGGGGATAGGATTTTCTCAGCCGATGCTTTCCGTAATGATGCCAATTACCATGCTCCAAGAGCTGCCGCATTCCAGCAGCGGTATCGGTTCTATTGTGACCAAATGGCACAGAACCCAGCAGCCACAGCAGAGTACCAGCAAATCGTGAAGGACACATTCGCTGCATCAGGCAGAGAGTGCAAGGAGGACTTAAACAAGCCCTATTATTGCAGAGGTGAGCACCGCGCCAGCCTGGAAGCAAGAGGGGCAGCAACCGTATATAACAGAACAGCCGTTTTAATGGTTGCCACAGAGTGTCATTTTCGTTCGGATGTGCTGGTGCAACATTATCTCACACGATAATTTTACTGGAACTCGGAGATAGTGCAGTAAAAAATTATATTTTGTAATTCACCAAAGTACAACATAACAACTTCAAATCGAAGTTAGAAAGAGAGTTGTACTTTTATGATGAATGAACAAACCAAATGGAACG
>JAZQSR010000146.1:0-19192 GCA_045630225.1 Treponema sp.
AAAGACTTTTTTATAAAATATTGATATTTTTTTACTTTGTTAGCCTAGATTAACTTGACAATTTTGACTTGTTGCAGTATGTTAACTATAGTTAGATCAATCTAACAGGAGGTACATATGCCCTTAGCAATGGCTCTGAAAGGTGAATCACGAACAGTAACTTCTCTTGTTGGTGCAGGTGAAATGAAGCAGCATTTGGCAGAGATGGGGTTTGTTCCTGGTCAGAAGGTGACTGTAGTGGGAGAAAATCCTGCTGGAATTATCCTTCAAGTAAAAGGTGTTCGGTTGGCATTGAACCGTAGCCTTGCTCAAAAGATACTTGTTGCTTAAGTCGGTATATTTTTGGAGGAAATATGACTTTGCGTGACTTAAAGCCGGGAGAAACGGCTAAGGTTGTTGCAATTAATGCAGAAGGTGCTTTTAAGCGCCGTATTATGGACATGGGCATCACGACTGGTGTAAGCATTAAGTTAGTGAAGGTTGCTCCATTGGGAGATCCCGTGGAGGTGACAGTTCGTGGGTATCAGTTGAGCCTGCGGAAGGATGAGGCTGCATCTATTCAGGTAGAATAGAAATCATTTTTTACAAGAAGTTATTTTTTTGATTTATAAGTTAGCCTAGACTAACTGTTGGAGGAAAACCTTATGTCCTATACAATTGCCCTTGCTGGAAATCCCAACTGTGGTAAAACCAGCCTTTTTAATGAATTAACTGGTTCAAAGCAGCACGTGGGAAACTGGCCTGGTGTTACCGTTGATAAAAAAGAGGGAACGTACAAAAAAGATTCCCAGTTTATGATTCTTGACTTGCCTGGAACTTATTCACTTTCTCCCTATTCTGCGGAGGAGGTGATTGCCCGTGATTATATTGTAAACGAAAAGCCTGATTGTGTTATCAATATCATCGATTCCACCTGTATTGAACGAAATCTCTATCTCTCCTTGCAGATTATGGAAACTGGTGTTCCTACGGTTTTGGCCTTGAACATGATGGACGAGGTGGAAAAGCGGGGAATCAAAATTGATGCAGAGGGACTTTCCAAGACATTGGGAGTAACTGTTGTTCCCATTATTGCAAGAAGTGGCAAGGGAATTCCTGAGCTTATGGCTGCAGTAGCTGATACAATTAAAGCAGGAAAGAAGCCTGCTGAGTTAGAGCTGTATAAAAAGGTTGCTGCTGCTGACTCCAGCAATAATGCTGACCCAGAAGAAATCAAGGCTGACCTTCGATATACCTTTATTGGAGAGCTTTCTTCCAAGTACGTGGTAAAGCCTTTGGAGGAATCCATTGGAGTGGAAACCACCTCCGACAAGATGGATAAAATTCTCACCAACCGCTGGCTTGCCTTGCCCATTTTTGCCTTGGTGGTGTATTTGATTTTTGCCTGTACCTTTAGCGAGAATTTCCTCTTTGTGCCTGGACTTCCTAGCCCTGGTGTGTGGCTGGCAGGTGTGGTGGAGACAGTTTGGGGCTGGCTTACGGACTTGGTGGCTAGCGGACTTGAGGCTGCTGGAGCTGCTGACTGGGCTATGGGCTTGGTGGTGGACGGTATCCTTGGGGGAATTGGTGCGGTGCTGGGATTTTTGCCCTTGGTACTGGTGCTGTATGTGCTTATGTCTTTTTTGGAAGATTCTGGCTATATGGCCCGTGTTGCCTTTGTTATGGATAGAATCTTCCGTCGATTTGGATTGTCTGGCCGTTCCTTCATTCCCTTGTTGATGGGATTTGGCTGTGGAGTGCCTGCCATCATGGCAACTCGTACCTTGGAAAGCGAAAAGGACAGAAAGATTACCACCATTATCACTGCCTTTATGCCCTGTGGTGCAAAGCTTCCCATCTTTGCCATGTTTGTGGCTACCTTCTTTACCGACGTAAACCAGACCTTGGTGCTGTTTTCTATCTACATGGTGAGCATTGTAACAGCCATTGTGGTGTCCTTGATTCTGAACACAGTGGTGTACAAGTCTGCTGTGTCCAACTTCTTGATGGAGCTGCCTCAGTATCGATTGCCTACCTTAAAGAGTGTGGCCATTCACTGTGGAGAAAAGTTGAAGGGCTTTGCAGAAAAGGCTGGCTCTGTAATTTTGGTGTCCACCATTGTGCTGTGGCTTTTGTCTAACTTTAACCTGGGCTCCTTCAATGGGACTAATCGTGAGGCAGCTATTGCCGCCGGAGAAGAGCCTACCATTATGTGCCAGATGAACGACAGCTTCTTGGCTTCTATTGGTGGAGTTATTGCTCCTGTGTTCAAGCCCTTGGGATTTGGTGAATGGCGGCCTGCTGTTGGTGTTGTAACAGGCTGGATTGCCAAGGAAATGGTTGTAGTAACCTTCTCTCAGCTGTATCAAGAGGACGTAAATCCAGAATACTTGGAGAGCTACTTTGGTGGCTTTGCTCCAGAGGAGTTGGAAGAATTAGGCTTTGAAGGTGGTGTGTATGACGAGGATACGGCTGTTACCGTATATTCTGAAACCATTCTTTTTGAAGGAGCCGATGAAAATGCCCTTCCCACTGTAAAGGAGGACATCAAGACTCCTCAGGCAGCCTATGCCTACATGATTTTCAACCTGCTGTGTATGCCTTGCTTTGCATCAGTTGGTGCCATGAAGCGTGAGCTTAAAACCTGGAAGTCCACTGGTGGTGCCATTGCAATTCAGATGGTGACAGCCTACCTAGTGTCCCTGTTGATTAACCTCATTGGAGGATTATTTTAAGCTATTATCTGTCAGTTTAGACAGTGAATATAGTTTCCTATTCCTTTGGACTAGGCATGTTATGGTGAATTTTTACTGTAACATGCCTAGTTTTTTTATTTTAAATCAGTTGTAGCTTAGAAAAATTGAGAAAATCTGAGCAAAATTGAGAATTGTAATTTTTTTCAAATTTTTTTTTCATTTTTTTTCCAAAAAACGCAGTTTTTTTTAAATCCAAGTCTATAAGTAAGGTATGGAAAGATTAAAACTTGGAAATAATGGGCCGTATCTGGTGCTGATGGCAATCTGCATGGTTTTTGCCGCTACTTCTTGTACTCAAAATACGGGAAAAAATCTATTGCAGGATGAGCTTGTACAAAAAGCCTATGAGTCGGTGTTTGCTGCATCTTCTGGAGATGAGATAGCTGTGGCTTTGGTGGGATTTGAGGCAGAACATCCTGAGCATTTTCAGTCAAAGGTGGATTTAGCTCAGCTGTATTTTGCTGAAGGGGAGTATGTGTTGAGCTATCAGTATCTGCAGCGGGCCCTGGCACTGGTGGAAGATGCTACTGGAATTCCTTCTGGAGTGGAAGGTGCCAGCCTAGAACTTATGTATCGTCTTTTGGCCTATCTCTGCCTTTATCGTGGTGACCTGATTCATGCTGAATCATATGGCAGGCTGGCCTTGAGCTACGCTGAACAAGTGGCTGAAGGTGAAAAGCGTGATGAATACTGCTCTCCTGCCTTGTTCTTGATGGGACAGGTTTTATATGCCAGTGGTGACAATGAAGATTTTTCTCAGTCAGAAAAGCTACAGGAAGCTCTGAAATCCTTTGACAAGGCTTATTCACTCAACCCTACCATGATTTCATCTACCCACTTGTTGGGATATGGAAAGCTTTTAGTTCAGGCCCAACGTGGTGCTGAGGCTCAAAAGATGGTGGAAGAGTATTTTTCCTTGGGAAATTTGAATCTTGATACCCTTGCCATGGCAAAAGTAATTTACGAAGCATGTGGAAATCACCAAAAGGCTACGATTTGTGATTTTCTGGCCTACGAATACCTTGTAGGTGGAATCTCTGAGGAAGCTGCCATTTCAGAGGGGCTGGAAAATGGGGCTGTAGGTGAAAAAAAGTGGCTTGCTGAATATGAAGCCTTGGTGGAGCCATTGGGTGAAGCTGAAAATCTAGCAGAATCTGGGGATTTTTTTGGAAAAAGCTTTTGTGAAGTGGCTTACAAAATGGCAAAAGGCCATGGAACAAAAAGTGATTTAGATGCATTGCTGGAAATTGAAGGCTATTTTATGAATTTTCCCTCCTACTACTGGCTTTTGTGGCAGCTGGCTAGTGCGGTTTTAGATCAAGAGCAGGTGGAAGGCTTTGTGCCAGCTTTAAAAAAGATTGTTTCCTTGAATCAGCAAGGAATCTATGGAAAACATGCCCGTGGGGAAATCATGAAGTTACTGGAAAGTGATGATTTTTTAGTAAATGGAGAAAATTACTCTGTGCTGGATAGGGTTTTGTTCTAGGAGGTGGTGAGAAGGTGGTTGCTACTAAAATCATTTTGTATCGATTTTTTTGCTTGTTTGCAAAAATCGCTGGAATGACGGGACTCATTTTGGTGTTGGCCTTGTTTGTGGGCTGTAATCACAAAAATCCTCAGTTGGGCTATGAATTGTATTTGTCTGGATTGAAATCCTACAGTGAAAAGGATTTTTCTGCTGCAGAAAAAATATGTCAAGAAGCTCTAAAACATGATAAAAGGCTTTTTCAGGCGGAATTGTTGCGAATAAAATCATTGTTTTTTCTCAATGACTTGGAATCAGCAGAAACTGCATTGGAAAAGCTCCTTAAAAAGGTGCCCCAGTACACCGACGCCCGGCTGTGGTACATTCGATTTTTGATTTTTCAGGAAAAATTCAATGAAGCAGCTCCATTGTTGGAAGAAGCCCTGGCCTTCAATGAAACTGATTGGCGGATTCATTATCTGAAGGGGCTGCTTAATTCAAAAAATCAAGATTACAGCAGTCAGTTGGCAGCTCTGCAGCAGGCGGAGCGGGCTCTTGCTGACGGTGCAAAGGTGTATCTTGATTTGACCCATCTTTGGATGGTGCTGGGAATGGAAAGCCAAGTGGAAAAACAGCTGGAAAAGGCTCGTATTCTTACTCCAAGCAAGGGGGAATTGCGAGTTTTGTTGGAAACCTTGGAGGTTTTAGCAAAAAATCAGGAGGTGTAGGATGGAGAATAGCTTGAAAAGTGGTTTGAAAAGACAAAATCAATTTGCTTCAACTGGTAAGGCAATAAATTGTTTTTTCATTGTAATTTTTACCTTGTGTCTTGTTGCTATCACTGGTTGTAGCAGCGTGGGAAAAGAAGTCTTTATTCAGTCTGTGGATGATTTTACGCCAGGAGCACTCTCTTTTTCCACGGAAGATATTTCTATCAATATAAATCAGATTGAAGACAAACTGGCTCAACAGCAGGTTTTTCAAGGAATAGAGCCTAAAATTAAAAGTTTTAATCTGCAATGCAATCCTTTGGGGCAAAAAGGTCGGCTTGTGCTGAAAATCAATCAGCGAGCCTTGTGGGAAGGCTATTCTCAAAAGAATTCTTTGGCTATAACTGGTGAAATCTACAATGAAAATCAAGAGCTTTTATTGCAGCGAACGGTTCTTGTGTCTGGAAAGGATTCAATTTTACAGGTGAAGTTTCAAAGAAAATACATTGGTTCTTTGGTTGATTCACTTTTAGAAGATTGGGCGATTCTGGCTCCACTTGAGAGTAATGAATGAAAAAGCTTGCGATTTTTTTTATTTATCTGCAACTTGGATTTTCACTTTTTAGTCAGGTTCAGGTGACATCAGGTCAGGAGGCAATTTCCATAGCAATGCAAAATTCTCGGGAGCAGCTGTATCAGCAGATGATGGCTCTGGAGCAGATGAGAAATGCCACACTTTCCGTAAAGGATTTTTTGCCTCAGCTGGGAGTTTCTTATTCAGAGTCGGATGCAGTGAATGTAGGAAGAGCTGATAGCAGAAGTAAAAGCCTGCAATTTAGTGTTAGTCAGCTGCTTTTTGACGGTGGACAAGCCTGGAATCAGTATCAGCTGGATAAAATTGGAAGCCTTTTTAACTATGAAGCCTACTTGCAGTCCTTGGAGGAGTTTAAAGGTGGAATTCTTGACGGTTATCAGGGAATTGTCATGCAACAAAAGGTGGTGGACATTAAGAAAAGATTGAAGGAAGCAGGATTTGCTCGTCTTGCAGTGCTGGCCAAGGAGTTAGAATTGGGGCTGGTAAGAGAAATCGATTACCTTAACTATCTGATTTCCTGCCGCAAATTGGAGCAAGAGGAGGAGCTTGCACAAGAAGCCTTGGATATTCAAGTGGAAAGCTTTCGACAGAGCCTTGGGTTGGTCTATGGAACAAAGCTGATTGTGGAAAATCAAGAAGAAAATCGTGATGAAGCAGAGGAGCTGGAAAAAATCTATCCAGTTTTACCTCATTTTGAAAAGATTGTTGCCTTAACAGTGAATTATAGTCCTGCATTGCGGCAACAGGCTCTGGAATACAAGGCCTCTGTTCAGCAAAAAAAGCTTGAAAACAAGTGGTTTATTCCAAATATTAGCCTTGAAGGAAGCATGAACTTGTCGGGAAGGGAGTTTCCACTGCGGGAACCAGATTTTTCCCTGCGGATAAAGGTGAGCTTTGATAGAAACACCCTTTTTCCCGCCAACAACACCACATCTTTGGGCTTTGACCAACAACGGTTGCGGAGTTTGGGGAATGCTGCGTCGGGAAATTTGAATCCACAGCTAAATTATTTTTCTCAAAAACGGCTTAATTCCATCGCCTTGTTACAAAAGCAGCTTTCTCTGGAGGTTTCTGAAGAGCGGCTTCGTGATTCACTTCGGGAATTATTTTTGAACTTTGACAATAGCTATGAAAATTACTTGTTTTCAAAGGAATCATTGGGGATTCAGCAAAAAAAGGTGGAAATTAACTGGCAAAAGCTGGAAAACGGAGCAGTAACGGAGATGGATTATCTTGAATCCTTAATTGAGCTTTCCACAATGGAGATTCAGCTGGTGGAATTGCAATCAAATCTTGTGAGCCTGCTGAGAACCATAGAACTTAGTGCAGGAATTACGCCGGGAGGTTTAAATGAAATTCTATAAAAAAGAGATTTTCTTGGAAAAAAATCTTTTGAAAAAGTTTTTTTGCAATAAAAGAAAGGTTGTTTTCAGTGTTTCACTGATTTTTCTGCTACTTATCATCTTGATTTTGGTAGGATTTACCACAGAAGGTCTTTCTGGACTAGATGGTGGCAAAAAAAAGTCTTCATTAGCTACAAATGATGACAAGATTCTTTCTGTAGAAAAGGTGGAAGTACTTTCTTCAAAATTATTGCAGGATATTAGCAGTTTTGGAACCATTTCCTACAGCGGAAAAAATGATGTGACGGTGCAGGTGGAAGGAGTCTTGAAAAAACTCCACGTAAAGGAAGGTGATAAGGTTCATGCAGGACAGGTCCTTGCTCAGGTGGAAAACATTCAGCTGGAAATTCAAAGACAGCAGGGAGAAACGGCGGTGAATTCTGCTGAGGCTGGCGTGAATTTAGCAAAAACTCGGTTGGAGGAAGGGCGGCTTGCAGTGGAATCAAGCTTGCTGAATTTGGAAAAACTTCACTTGCAGCTGGAGCATCAGCAGTTGGAGCTGGAGGAAGCCCAGCTGGAGCTAGAAAAGCAGGAAAAATTGCTGGAGCTAGGGGGCATTACAGAGGCCGCCTACCGCAGTCAGCAGGTGGCACTGGAAGGTCAACGGGCCGCCTATGAAATCGCTTGCAAGGAGTTGGAAAGTCAGTCCCTAGGCTTCCGAGATGAGGATTTGTTGGAGCAGGGCATTGAACCAGCTCAAGACCAGATGCTTCGGCGGCAACAGCTTATTGACTTGAACACCAGAACCTTGAACGCAGAGCTTGTTTCTGCCCAAGCGAGCCTTGATTCTGCAAAAAAGAATCTCAAATCCATCCAAGAGCTCGTATCCCATTTGGTGATTCTCTCCCCAAAGTCGGGGGTGGTGGCGGCAAAATATTTTGAGCAGGGGGAGTTTCTTGCTGAAAATGAAAAGCTACTCACCATCATGGATGTGAATCAGGTTCATGCAGTGTTTTCCATTCAAGAGCAGGATATTGGCTACTTTCAGACAGGTTCTGCAGTGGAAGTGGAGGTTCCTGCCTTGGGCCTAAAAACCATGGCTCCTGTGGCAGAGATTTCCCCCATGGCAGATCCTCAAAGTGGCAATTTTACCTTAAAGTCCTATCTTTCCAACGAAACAGAATCTATTAAGCCCGGCATGTTTGTAAAATGCCTCCTTCCCAGAGATTCTCAGCAATATCCTTCAATTCCAGAATCAGCCTTGATAACAGAGCTGGGAAGCAAAAAGGGTGAGGATTGGACTGGTGCAGTTTTTCTTGTTCATGAAAATCGTGCCATTAAGCAGGAGGTGGCCTTGCTGGAAAAGGCTGACGGAAAGGTGTGGATTTCCCAGGGCTTGAAGGAAGGGCAGTGGGTGGTGAACAATCCGTCCCCTTTTTTGAAGGAGGGGCAAAATATTGAATAAAAATTTATCTATAATTTGTATCATGATGTATATTTTTATAGTCAGTTTTTCTTGTTCATTCATTGATTTTTCCCAGCTGGAGGTAAGCTGTTCCCTGCCAGAAAATGGAGGTTATTTTAATGAAGCTGAACTTGAAGTGATTTTTTCTCTGGAAGTGGAAGCTTTGAGTTTACAGGAAATCCTTGTATTACAAAGAAATGGTTCTACTGTTGCAACTGAGCTTCGCAAAACAGGTGCCTCTGTTTTTATCAAGCCTATAGAGCCTTGGCAAAAGGGAGCGTCCTATAGCCTTGGTATTCAAGGTGATGTGGCCTTGGTGGCAGGGGGCAGTCATCAGGTACGCTTGTACCGTAGCTTTACCTACGGTCCTAAATCTCCAGCTTTTTCTCTGGTGGATTGGAGTCAGCCTACTGAAAATGACCCTTCCTTGGAATTTCAGTTTAATTTTCCAGTAGATTCTCCTTCCTTTTCTAAAAATTTCTCCCTTACTCCTTCAATTTCCTACACTTACCAGCTGGAGGAGGAGGGGCGGCGAGTAGCAATCATTCCAGAGGAAGATTGGAAGTATAACCAGCGTTATAGCTGGAGTTTTCAGGGGCTGGAATCTCAGGATGGATTTTTGCTGGACAAGAAGTATGAAGGGGATTTTCTGGGGCAGATTGACACGGAGTTGCCTGTTTTGGAAAGAATCTGCGGTGTACATCTTGTTGCGGAAAACGAGTATTTCCCAAAGGAAGGAGAGGTCAGCAATCTTTGTGACAAGGAGCCCCTGTTGTTTCAGTTTTCCAAGGATATGGATTTTGATTCTTTGAGCTCTAGTCTTCGATTTGAGCCAAGTTGTGCTGGTCAGCTACGGAGAGGAAACAACAACAGGGAATTCTTGTGGGTGCCAGAGGAAAATTGGAGTTTGGAAGAAGAGTATCGGGTGGTGGTGTCTGCTGAGGTGCAGGATCTTTCAGGAATTTCCTTGGGCAAGCAGCAGGAAGCTTACTTTACCGTGGACAATGACTTTTTGCAGGTGCTTTCAGTTCGTTTTGGGGATGGTGGAACAGAAATAAAGGATTTTCAGTCACCAGAAACCTTGCAAATAAACTTACAGGATGCAGTACCAGTTTCAGTCCAGAGTCAGGATTCCACCATTATGACAAAAATAACTTTTAGCAAGGATTTTGATCCTGAAGGCTTGGTGCAGGCTCTGGATTCCATTTCCATGGAGGTATTTTTTCCCTTGACTGCTTCCTATCCTGTTTTGGAAAAGGTAAGAGTTTCAGGAGAATCAAGTCTCGAGCTTTGGTGGTCTGGTTTTTCACCCAGCAGTGACGAGGTGGACAATTATTATCGGCTAAACATTGCAGGTGGAGCCTCTGGGCCCCAAAGTGCAGCTGGAAATTATCTTAAGGAGGATGTATGTGTAATCGTTCACGTTTTAAAATCATAAAAAAACTGACAAGCTTGATGTTCCTTGGCATCCTGCTTTGGGCCTTAGTTTCCTGTGGTACCGTTATGTTGCCTCCACTGGAAGTAACTTCTTGTGAGGTGGGAACGGCCACTATTGTGGTGGAATTCACCCTGCCTCCTGACCTTGCTTCCTTGGAGGATGGCCTTTCAGTAACGGAGGATGGTGCCAAAATCGAGGGAAAAATCACCATTTCTGGAAATAAGGCTGAATTCACTCCCGTGTATGGCATCAAGGATAATTACGATTATGTGGTTCGCATTGAAGCTGGCACTGAGGATGGGCAGGGGCACTCCTTGATGGATACCTTTGTATACGAATATTCAACACGGACTGAAAAAGCTCCCTTTACGGTGGATTTTCCTGTTCCAGAAGAAACTTTTACGGAAAATTCTTTGGAAACAGCTACAGGAGAGAAAATAATTGGCGGGGAAATCCACCTTCTTAATGAGGTGTCCTCTATTCAGCTGGAATTTTCAGCTCCTGTAGACAAAAAATCCTTGGAAACAGGATTAACTGTGACCCCATCCTTTGAATATTTTTTGGAATACGAAAAAAATGATTGCCTCGTTCGGCTTGTTCCCAAAAAACAGCTGGAAATAAATCAGCGGTATGTGGTGCAGTTGAAAAACTCTGTCATGGATACAAAGCGAAATCCCCTAGAAAAAGACTTAGGATGGAGCTTTTTCTACAAATTAGATGAAATTCCCCCAGAAATCACTTTTAAACATGCTGCCTCCACTGAAAATATTTTATTTGAAGAAAACTCTATCAAAGAAATTGTGGGGGATACACTGGAGCTTGGCCTTGAAGACTGGATTATCTTGGATTTTAGTGAAAAACTTGATCTTGATGCAGCAGCCTCATTGATTTTTCTTGAATCCCTTGATATTGGTGTCATTTCTCCCAGCTTGGAAATTATAAAGGATTATAAAAAGGGCAATCGTCTTGCCCTACGCCCTCATTGGAGTGGAAATAGTGGAGATTTTTGGGGGAGTAACTGGCAGTTAGTGGTAAAAACAGGTCTCGAAGATGGGGCGGGAAATAAAACTACAGAAGAAAAAGTGTTGTTTCTTTCCTATACTTTGGAATCCCAGCGTCTACTTGAGTTTTTAGGAGCCTTATTGGTGGATACAGAAAAACAATCTGGTTTCAAAGCTTGTTTTTCACCCCAACATCCCTTTTTATCCATGGCTCTTGACCCTCAGTTTTATCCCAATCGATCAGAGGAGCTTCCCAGCAAGGTAGAACTCCACCTCTTTTTTAGTCTTTCTGAAAAAGCTGATGCCCTCAATGACTTTAGCCTCATGGAAAATATTTCTCTTTCTGCCTCCAACGATTGCTGTGAATTGACGGTAAAAAAACTGCTTGGTCAAGATTTTTCTCAAGAGTGTAAAAATCAATTTCAGGAATTTTTGGCGGAATTGGAACTGAATGGTGGAAATGTATCTTCGGAAATAGCTGATTCAACTTCTCTAGTAATGGTGAGCTTTCAGGTGGAATTGTTGAACAGGGATAACAGTGGCTTGGTCTCCTTGGAGCTGGAGGAAGCGGTAGCTGATTCCTTGGGCAACAAGTTGGGAAAAAATGTTTTGTGTCAGGTGAACAAGCTATGATTAAATCCTTGATTTCCTTTTCCGTTCATCATCCTGTTTCTCTGGTGTCTGTGCTTTTGGCCCTGTGCCTGTGGGGTATGTTTTCCTGCTGTACCTTGGAGGCTGACTTTGTGCCGGAATTAAGCCAGCGGGAAATCCTTGTGTCTGCAAAATACGAGGGACTAGATCCCTTTGACATGGAACGGCTGGTAACTCAGCCTTTGGAGGAAGGACTTGCTCCTTTGAAGGGCTTAAAATCGGTGGATTCTGTTACCCGTAGTGGCCTTTCCTTGATTATGCTGGAGCTCCATTGGGGAACTGACGTGGATCTTGCCTTGGTAGAATGTCGTGAGTTAGTTGACTTGTGCTATGGGCAACTTCCCTCCCGCTGCGAAAAGCCCCAGGTGAGCCTTCCGTCAAGTTTGGGGGCTGCCATGCTGGTGGCCATTGTGCCAAAGGACGGGGATCTTCGCTATGGTCGCTATTTGGTGGAAAATGACATTAAGGGACGGTTTCAGCGACTGGAAGCCTGTGGTGGAGTGAAAATCACTGGAGGTGAAAAGGAAGAAGTGCAGGTTCTGGTGGATTACGACGCCATGGAAGCAAAGGGCGTGAGCCTTGGATTTATCAGTGAAAAGATTGCAGCCTCTAATTTTCAGTATCCGGCGGGAACTATCCGTGAGGGGGAACGGGAGCTTTTAGTTAAAACTGAGGGGTTGTATAAAAATCTTCAAGAAATAGAAGCCATGCCTCTTTTATATGAAGATTTTGGGCTGGTGCGTCTTTCTGATGTGGCTCAGGTGGCAATGGGAAGTCAGGAACAGGAAAGCTTTTTCCTGTATGAAGGGAAGGCGGCCCTTTGTTTGAGCATTGCAAAGGCTCAAGATGCAAGTCCTGTGGCCCTTTCTCGGCAGGTTCAGGATGAAATTCACCAGCTTTGTCAGCAATATGGAGATTTTTATGATTTTGTAGTTATAAAAGACTTATCGCAGGAGGTGACCTCTTCCCTTGTTTCACTGGCCATTTCCTGTGGGGTGGGTGTAGTGGTGGCTGCCGCCGTCATCTTGTATTTTTTGCGGTGCTGGAAGGTATCCATCCTCTTATCTAGCCTCATTCCCCTTTGTGCCCTTCAGGTGATGTTGGTGTTGTCTCTGGCAGGAAGAACCATGAATCTCATGTCCCTCTGTGGAATGGCAGTGGGAATTGGTATGGTGGTGGATGCTGGGGCGGTGGTGTTGGAAAACTTAAACAAAAACCTGATGATTTTTTCCAGCAGCAAGGCAGGTTATCAGGGCTATTGCGTTGCCATAAATGAATTGCAAGATCTGATTGTAGCAGGGACAGCAGAAGTTGCCCTGTCAAATACTGGTTCTGCCCTTACTACTGGTGCAGTATTTTTACCCTTGTTCTTTCTTGATGGCCTTTTAGGAGAGCTCTTCCTTGATTTAGCCTTGGCGGTTATGGCTGCAATCCTTGCTTCTTGGCTTCTTTCCCTGTCCTATATTCCTGCTTTGTATCAGTATATTGCAAAAAAAAGCAATTTTACCCAGGGGGAAGGAACTTTAGCCTTTCGTAAAACTCCTGAACTAGTGGCTCGTTTAGAGAAAACTTACCAGGGGCTTTTGGAAAAGGTGATGAAACAACGGCGCCTGGTGGTTTTTCCTGTGGCAGGCTCTCTGGTATTGGCAACAATTTCCCTTGTGTTCTTGGATTATCAGCTTTTGCCAGAAATCCATCAGGAGCTGCTTCAGGTGCAAGTGACCTTTCCTGCAGGAACCACCTTGTCATCCATGGAAGAGGTGGTACTCCAAATGAATGAGGCTTTGGAAGATACTGGTATTCAACAGGTGGCAATTTTTGGTGGACTGGAAGCTTCTGATTACGAAAGCCTTGCCCAGCCTCAGCAAAATCAGCAGGTGGTGCAGCTGCTTTTTCGGCCACCAAAAACCATGAAGCTTGATGGAAAGGCGGTGGAAGGACTTTTGGCAGGCCGTGGGCTAAAGGTGGCTCTTTTAGAAAATCAGGATATTTTGTCTCAGGTACTGAACTTAAAGGAAAAATCTTATCTTGTAACCTTGCATAGTTCTGGAGGAAATAGAGATACTTTAACAAAAAAGACTAGTGTATTTGCTAATTTTAACCTTGTTCCCCCGCTGATTCAAGAAAATTCTGGGGAAAAGCAGGGGGAGGGCTTTGGAAAGCAGCTGGTGTTTCAGCCTGATCGATTGGCTGCATCCCGATTTTCCACCAACGGTATGGAGGTGGCCCTTGCTGCAAACCAGCTGGTAGCGGGGGTGGAGTCAGCTCCCTTTTATCAGGAGGGACGGCGCATTCCTTTGCGGGTAAAGCTTTCCTCTGGCCATCAGCTAAGCTCCAGTGAGCTGGCTGCCATGAATGTTCAGCTGGAAAAGCTGCGGTTGCCCTTGGGCCTGCTTGGTTCATTTACGGAAAAGCCATCCCAAGAAATTTTGTATCGC
Source organism: Treponema sp. (assembly GCA_045630225.1). GTDB lineage: Bacteria > Spirochaetota > Spirochaetia > Treponematales > Treponemataceae > Treponema_F. The sequence goes on from JAZQSR010000146.1 coordinate 13,842, forward strand.
TCCAATAGGCAGCCAGCAGTGATTGTGTATCATGATGAAGCTTGGGATGCAGTGTCCCATGGTGAGGTTCAAAAACTGGCTTTTCAGCAGGATCTAAAGCTCCTTGATCTTCATCACCAAGAAAGTCAGGAAATGGTGGGAAACGGAACTGTGCTGCTGGTGGTGGCTCTGTTGCTACTGTATTTTATTATGGGAGCACAATTTGAGTCCTTTTTAATTCCCCTGTTGTTGCTGGCTGCCCTGCCTCCTGCCTTTGGTGGAGCCTTGGCCTTGACTTGGGTGAGTGGTCATGTGTTTTCCATGAATACGGTAATTGCCTTGGTGGTGTTGTTTGGAACTGCAGTGAACAATAGTATCATCCTCTACGAAAGCGTCCTGCAGCAGGGTGGTTTTTCTGTCGGCTCCATTGTGAAGGCTGCTGTGTCTAAGCTAGAAACCATCCTTGTAACAAATCTTACCACCATCTTTGCCTTGGTTCCCTTTGCTCTGGATCCCACAGGCACCAATAGTCAAGCTTCCTTGGCGGTGGCCATTGTAGGGGGACTTGGCCTTTCCATGGTGTGTGTATTGGTGATTATTCCCGTGGTCTTTGCTGTTTATGGTGAAATCGCTGGTAGGAGGCATCATGGCTAGAAATTGGTATCAGCGGCCAGTACTGTTGTTCTTTGTGTTCTTATCCCTGTGCCTCATAATGGCCTTTGCTGCTAGAAATATGGAGCTTGGTCAGTCTTCCAGCAGTTCCTATCACCTGTTTTCCGTGGAATTCGATTATTTTGGCATGGATGCAGAAAGCCTTGAATCCTTGATAGCCCTGCCCTTAGAGGAGGCGGTTATGGGCTTACCTGGGTTAATGGACATGGAGATTCAGTGTCAGTACGGAAAGGTGTCTGGAACCTTTTACTTTTATCCCACAGAAAAGCAAAAAAATGTGTATTTGTGGCTTCGAGACAAGGTGGATACCCTGTATCGTGACTTACCCCAAGGAGTGCAAAAGCCTAGAATCCTTTCTTCCGCCGCCTCGGGAGCAGGCAAGGATAGGGTTTTAAGCATTGCAATTCCGGTGAATCAAAGTAGTAGCGACAATCAGGGGCTGAGAAGCTTTTTGGAAAATCAGCTGAAGCCCCAGCTGGAATCGGTGGAAGGCGTTTCCCAAGTGGTGGTGGCTGGCGGCGGTGTTGATGAGATTCTCCTTCAGTTTAATCCTGATAGAATGGCAGCAGGCAATGTCAATCCCATGCCCTTGGGGCAGATCATTCAAGAGGCAAATAGCGTGGCCCCTGGCACCTGGCTTCAACTGGGAGGGAAACGGCTTCCCTTGGTGTTTGAAACTCAAATTCAACAGCTGGAGCATATTCGTCAGCTGCCTGTGCAAACGGGAAAGGGTGTGGCTCAGTTTGAGCATTTTGCCCAGATTTCCCGTCAGCAACGGCCTCCAGAGGAGCTCGTTCGGGTAAACGGAGCAGAATGTCTTTCTCTGGTGGTTCATGCTAGCTATGACGGAAATCTAATGGCAATTTCCAGGGCCTGCAGAAAGATTATTGATGAAGCATTACATGATGAAGTAAATCATCAGGATGTTTCTGGTCTTGAATACCAGCTGCTCTATGATCGAGGGGAGGAGCTGGCTCAAATCATGAAAAATATCCTTGTGGCCCTGGCTCAGAGTCTCCTGTTGATTTTGCTTTTGGTACCAGCCTTTTTTCCCCAGGCTCGAATCACCGGACTGGTGCTTTTGTTCCTTCCCACTACGGTGTTGTGGACAGGAGGCCAGCTGAATCTTTTAGGCTTTTCCTTGAATCGCCATACCCTCAGTGGCATTACCATTGCTCTGGGCTTGGTGGCAGATACGGCCTTTGTGGTGGCGGAATTTTGGAATCAGAGTCGGTGGAAAAATGCTGCTGTGGTGGGGGATAGTGGAGATTTTTTTCAGGGGATGGGTTCCCTGCAACGAAGCATGGTGGCCTCCAGTCTTACTACAATCCTAGTGTTCCTGCCCCTATATTTTCTTGACTCCCTAGTACCGGGAATTCGTGAGGTGGCCGTAACCATGGCCTTGATGATATTTAATTCCTTGGTTTTAGGAGGATTTTTTCTTCCGGTGTTTTTGGAAATTGGCACAAATACAGGCCATGTGCTCTTTCCTCAGTTTATGAGCCAACCTGTAGAAGAAATTCTTGTGAAAAAAAGTCTCGCTCTTTGTGATTTTACCCGAAATCGACAAAAACCTTGTCTTGCAATCCTTTGTTGTCTCAGTGTTTTGCCAGTGCTTTTAGCCTTGGTGGCGGGAAAAAATCTTACCTTGGAGGAAAATCCTTCTTTTATTACAGCCTCTGTGGAATATCCTACAGATACAGCTGCTTCTGTTATTGACCAAGAGGTGGCTCCCTTCATTCAGGAGGTAAAAAAACTTGAGGGCATTACCTTTGTCACAAGCCGCTCCACCACGGGAGTGTGCCAGTTGGAAATGGGAATTGATTCATCAAAAGTCACTGGAAAAAAGGCAACCCAACAGCTTCTTGATTCCATTCAAAGCCTTTCGTCCCAGCTTCATTCTGGCTATCTTCACGTGAATATTCAACAGCATGGAGGCAAACAGGTTCACGAAATTCAAGTGGCGGTGGTGGGTGATGAAAGTCAGCAATGCAAGGACTATGCTCGCCGTTGTATTGAGGCTTCGGGAAACAATAGCTCCATTGTACAAGGAGTACTGAATTTTAAGGAAGCAGAAACGGTGGTGCTTGTTCGTCCCCAGCTCCAGCAGCTGGCTCGAATTGGTTTAGAGCTTGATCAGGTGGCCCAATCCCTGCGGTGGCTGATTTTTGGCCCTGTGGTGGACAAGTGGATTCAAGCTACTGGTGAGGAGGATATTCGTGTGGTGGGAAAAACAACTGAAGCTGACTCAAGGCACCTTGAAGCAGCCCTCGGTAAGAACTCCCTTACAGGTGAATCCCTCAGTAAAAAAATGAATCTTTCTCGGCTTTCATCCATGACCATTCCCATTGTGGCTTCTGGCAAGGTGGACTCAGCCGGTGGAGCGGGAGGTTTGCCTCTTTCTGCCCTAGCTCAGGTGGAATTACAGCCGGGAAGGGGAAAGCTCTACCGATTGAACGGTCGCCCCTGTGCCTATTTTACCCTACAGGTGGCTACAGCAAGTACTCAGGATGCAAAACAGCTGGTGGAAAATTATTTGCAAAATTTTCCGTTGGAGCGAGGTTATAGCTATCATCTTTCTCGCCAGGTTCGAGAGCTTTCCCAGCAGTATCAGATTTTGGCCTTAGCCTTGGTGGCTTCTGTTGTGGGAATATTCCTCTTGCTCTGTGCCCTGCGAGAAAAGCCCTTGGAAGCCTTTCTTGTATCCACCTTAATTCCTTCCTCCCTTGCTCTGCCAGTACTGGTTCTGGCACTTTTAGGGAAGACTTGGGAAAGTGGAGATATTGTGGGCATGGTTTTAGTGGCTGGCTTGGGAGTCAACAACGGAATTTACCTGATTCAGTCTACAAAGGAATACATATTCATACAGATTCGAGATAAAATCGCAAGTATTTTTATCACTTCCCTTTCCACCATCATTGGAGCCATTCCCTTGTTGCTGTGTGAAAGCGGTTCCTTTGCTGCTTCCCTAGCTTTTTTTATGGTGTGGGGAACGGCTGGTTCATTACTTACAACCTTGCTGGTATTTCCAGCAGTTATAGATTTTTTTTACAGGAGGAATAGATGAAAGATTCTATCTTCAGTTGGCACAGGATACTAGCCCTTTGTATCCTGTTGATTCAAGTAACCATGATGGTTCCGGCTCAAGAACTGTATCTTGGCAGGCAGCTGGGAAACAGATACTTGGAACAGTATCTTGATCGGGCTGACATGGAAAGCTCCCAGCAACGTTGGCAAGAGCTGGCAGATCAAGGGATGCTGGTGGCTCTTGCAGCCTGGGAGTCATCCCAAACCTACCTTTTGGAGCAGGATCCCCAGCGGTGGCAGACTGAACGTGACTCCCTAGAAAGGGAGCTGGCGGAGGAGCGGGAAGTTCGTCTGGCTCAGTGGCTTTTGGACAAGTATATTCAGTCTCAGTCAAATCCCAAGTTTCAGCAGCTGGCTACGGAATTGGAGCAGCGTGCCACTCAGTGGCAATTTCAGCAGACAGATGAAGCTGGCTCCCTAGTGGCCACTCGTCAGGTGGATGCTGCTGATAGTCAGGAAGCAAAGGCCCAGTGGCTCAGCTCCAACCAGCAGCTGATTCAACAATACTTGGATGAAAACGCCCTTTCAACCAGCCTTTTGGAAGGCCAGTTGCAGGAGCTGAACCTTGATGAGGCCACTGGTGAAGCACTGGCTCAGCAGGCTGCCTCTAGCTACCAAGCCTATCTTGCAACAGAATATGATTTGATTCTCCGTTCAGAAACCATGGATTTACTGGGAAACCTCTTGTATGACCGGGAATCCCTTCGGGTAGCCAGTGCCAAGGAATCTGCGGACAATCTTGCCCTCACCTTGATTCAGGAGGCAAAGGCTTCTACGGAAATTGCTGTAAAGGAACTTTTTCAGGATTTTCAGGAGGATGTGGCAGAAAATCAGCTGGAAGAAGGTGAGATTCTAGTGGCTGGAGACCAGTGGGCCCAGGAATTCCAGCGTCAGTTGGAGGAAGGACTGGCAGTGTGGGACAAGGTGGAGGTGGAATTCTTGAGCCATCGAAGCCAGTGGGAACAGGAGGCCCTTGAAACCTACGAGGCTGCAGAAGAGGCCTGGCTAGAAGCCTTCCAAAAACTCCAAACTGCCCGCCAAGAATGGGAAAATGAGATTATGGAGGAATTTCAGCGGGGAATGGAGGACTGGAGTCAGTCCCAGATGAAGCAGGAACTGGAAATCCAGGCTGCTCAGGAAGAACTGGTACTTTCCTTGCAGGAAGAAATTCAACGGAAGGAGGAGCTGGCGGTAATTACTGCTGATGTGTACAACCAGATGCGTAGTCTCTTGGCTTCCTGCTACAATGGGGTGGAAAACTGGTACAGCAGTTGGACTCAAAAATATAACAAGGTTTATTCCTATTGGAAGACAGAGGATGAGGCAGGCTATGACAATCGATTTTCTTTGGGAGAAATTGAAGGTATTGCTGAAGCCCTTGCACAGGATTCTGGTGCTTCGGGAGAAATAGATTTAAAACAGTTAAGTGCTTCTGATACAAGGAATAAGATTGAAGATCAGGTAAATCAGTGGAAAGAAGCCTATTTTGCCCAAATGAAGAATGAAGTTGAAAAAGAAATTAGTCAGCTGGATAGTGAGATTGAAAAAAATGAAGCTGACTTAGAAAATATACAGAATGAAAAAAATTCTTCTGGTACTCAGAATACTTTCTC